>NZ_JBFAXI010000012.1:0-125637 GCF_040680735.1 Streptomyces sp. NPDC051987
CCGGCGTTCCCCGGGACGGGAACGCCAGGGAGCGGCGTTGATGCCAGGGATCGGCGGGCGGCCCCACTCCGTCCGTCCGACCCCCGTCACGAGATCACAGGTTCCCGCTCCAGTGGCCGCACTCCCCAGTTGCGGACCTGTCCGGCAGTCACGAGGACCGTGCGATCCCGGGCTCAGAAGGCGAAGACGCTCGCCCCGTAGGCGTCCCTCATGCACTGGTTGCCGAAGGTGTGCTCGTAGGAGACCCGCTTGCCCTGCCAGACACCCTGGACCGTGACCACGACAGGGTCGTAGAGCTTGGTGCACCACACCTCGGACCTGGGCGCCAGTGCGTCGAAGTCACCGCCCGCGCCGCGCAGTTCGGCGCAGGCCTCGGCGGCGGCCGGGTGGGTCCCGGAGGCGCTCGGGGCGCAGTTCAGGGTGACGGCGCGCTCGGGCGTGGCGGTGGCCGCGTCTGTGCCGTGGCCGGTGGTGAGCACCAGGGCCGAGGGGGCGTAGAGCGAGCTCGGGGCGGCGCCGGCGGCCCCGGTGAGGGGTCCGCAGACGGCGACGGCCGCAAGGCCGAGGGTCGCTGCCCAGCGCGCGGTGGTTCGCATTGTGTGCATCCTTCCGCTCGATTCGACGGGTGCCGCCCCGCGACCCGGTGGGTGCCGGGGACGGCGGGCGCCACTCTGCCGAGTCCGCCGCCGAAACACACATCCGACCCACAGGTTTCAGTAACCTTGCGTATTGAATCAGTGGCGCGAAGTCACAGAATTCGACCGTGTCGACCGCACAACGGAGCGGTTCTTGATCGGCCGAAGCCGCTGGATGGCCGGATCGCACCGCCTCGTTAATCGTCCTGAAACATTCCGCTTCCGCTGTGGGCGGACTTCCCCGGCAAGCCCTTGCCTTCCCACCCCGACGGAGTAATCGTCATTACATGATTACTCAAGAGCAGCGAGACAGGGTGCGCGGCTGGTTCACCGGCCGCCTGCCCGACGGCCTCTTCGAGGAACTGGTCGAGGTCACGGTCGACCGCGAGGAGATCACCGTCATCGGACGCGTGCCGGCTCCCGGGCTCGCGGACGACGCGTCGGACGCCGAGCGGGAGTCGGCTGTGCAGGGCCGGATCCAGGAGTTCCGGGAGCGCACCCGTCAGGCCCGGATGGACGTGGCCGGGGAGGCGGAGCACCAGTTCCGGCGCAAGGTCTCCTGGGGCGTGGAGTGCGCCGGGCAGCGGGCTCTCTTCACCCACCTGGCCGCGCCGGTGATGACCCGGCTGCGCCAGCCGGAGCGCCAGGTGCTGGACACGCTGATCGCCGGTGGTGTGGCGCGCAGCCGCAGCGAGGCGCTGGCCTGGTGCGTGCGGCTGGTGCAGCGGCACACGGACGACTGGCTGACCGAACTGCGGGAGTCACTGGAGCACGTCGAGCGCGTCCGGGCACAGGGCCCGGACGGCGACGAGGACTGAACCGGCGGCGCCCCCAAGGAGCGCGGCGGACGGCGGAGCGCTCAGTGTCCGGCCAGTTCCGCCGGCTGCGCGGAGGGGCCGCCGGTTCCGGCGATGGAGAGGGAACCGCGGCTCCGGGAGGGGGCCGGGGTGTCGGTCAGCCAGCGCTGGCCGCTGGTGTGGTCGCGGACCTTGACCACGATGTCCGACCCGGGGTCCACACCGCCCGTGGCCAGGGCGAGGGTCTCGTCCCAGCGGGGCAGCAACTCACCCTGGACGGTGAGGTCGTAGCGCACGTCCTTGCCGCGCTCGGCACCGGCCGCGGCACAGGTGCCGAGGATGACCACACCGGCGTCCGCGTGCGAGTCCAGGCACAGGTCCTTGCCGGCCGCGCTGCGCAGTTCGCCGTCGCTCTCGTAGGTCCACTGCTGGGTCGAGGCCGAGGAGCACACGGCGAGCACGACGCTCGCCCCCGCCGCCGGGTCGCCGTTGATGTCCAGGCAGAGCTGGGCGGCGGCGTTGCGCAGCCGGGTCGTGTGGTCGGTGGCGGGCAGACCCGCGGTTCCGGAGGTGGGTCCGGAGGTGGGTGTCGCCTCGGGCTCGGAGTCGCCGGGGACCAGGCCCGAGGTGGCCACGGCATCGCTGCCGTCGCCGCCTCCGGACAGCGTGCTGACGGCGAGGACGGAGGCGAGCAGTCCCGCGCCGGCCACGCCGACACTGGTCAGCAGCGTCTTCGACGACCAGGAGCCGGGCGGGCGGCGCACCCCCACGGGGATGCGGGCGAGGATCCGGTTCCGCGCGACCGCGCGGCGGCGCCCGCCGCCTCCGGCGCGCCGGGCGGCCGCGCGGGTGACGACGACTTCCTGGCTGCCCTTGCGGCCCGGACGCGAGTCGAGGTAGCGGCGGGCTCCCCAGCCGAGCACCGCCTCCACGAGCAGCACGTCCAGACCGCCCTCCACGTGGCCGAGTTGTTCGGCGGCGGCCCGGCAGTACGGGCACTGCGCCAAGTGCTCCTGGACGTCCGGCAGCAGGGCGCCGCCGCGCCGGATCGGCACGTCGAGCAACCGGTTGTAGTAGCGGCACTCCTGCGACGGCGCGAGATCCCGGTGGGCGCGGACACAGCCTTCGCGGAATTTCTCCCGGGCGTCCTCGAGGGCCGCCGACGCGGTTGCCGTGTCCATGCCCAACAGACCGGCCGGTACGGTTATCGGTTCCGCCTCCACCTCGGCATGCCAGAGCAGGCTCTGGGCGAGCGCCGGAAGACCCAGGAATGAACGCTCCGCGAGGGTGCGGTTTTCCGGTGTCAGGGTCTTCGCGGCACGCATACCGCGGCCGCCGGCCGGTTTCCCGAGGTCCGGCAGAACCTCCGCTATTCGGTCCTCCGCGGACCAGTTGGCCACCGTGTCGCGCACGGAGACCAGCAGGCGCGGCCGGATCGCGTCCGCCGTCTCGCCGAGGGCCACCCGGTCCAGGACCTGGTGAAAGGCGGCCGCCGCGACCATGTGCGCGATGGGCCCGGAGACGGCGAGGCAGATGGCCGCGTACTCCTGGACGGGTCGCCAGTGCCGGGCCATGAGCAGCGCGGCGGACCGGGAGGCCTCGATGTCGGATCCGGCGCGCAGCGGGGCGGCCAGGGACTCGTCGGACTCCCCCACACCACCGCCCGGCGGCGGAAAGGGGGGACGAGGCGGCTGGGGGGTGGACACGGAGCGGGTTCCTTTGGTGCGGTGGTGCGAGCCTTCTTCGGTGCGCCTGCGGGGAGCGGGAATTCACCGACGCGGTGTCGGTCGCGTTCCCCAACTGCCGAAATGGACCAGGCCATTAACCCCGCGCGGGCATTCACCCTCGCACAAGTCTCACACAAGCAACAAGGCACCCGTACAACATCGACAGCATTGACAGAAAGTCAGAAAGGCAGCGGGGGCTGTTGCCCCTTCCCGGCCGTATTCACCTTTCCGCGCTCCCCGTGTGAACCGCTCACCCGTGCCAGCCCCGTGCGCACACTCCCGGACCGCGCGCACGGGTGGTCCACTGAGGTCCGGCCCTCCTCGGAGGCCCCGCGCGGAACGGCGGCTCTTCCGTGCGAAACAGGCCGCCGGCCCCGTTCCTCCCGCCCTCGGCCGGCGGCCCCGAGGGCCGCGGGGGCGGCTCTCCCTGCGTGTCCGGGCAGGTGTCAGAGCTGCCAGGAACGGAGCCGGTCCGCCGCCGCGTAGACGTCGGCCTTGCCGCTCGTCAGGTCATGGGCGAGGTCGACGAGAGCGCCGTGGGGCGGGTCGACACCCACGCCGCTGACGCGCAGATAGGCCACGGCGGTCGCGCAGGCGAACCGGGCGTTGGCCGAGGGCAGCGGCTTGAGCAGGGCGAGGGTGTGCAGCAGGGCGGCGGCCCGCCAGGCCGCGTCGGAGTCCACGCCGAGCCGGGGCGGGTCGACCCGGTGCCGGGCGACGGCGGCCACCAGCGCGGAGAGGTCGTCGACGGCGGCCTGCTCCGGCAGCACCTCCTCGTGGCGCTGGAGCAGCCAAGGCACGTCGATATGGATGACCGGCGGCATGGCTCAGGCGGCCTCGCCCTTCGCGGGCGGCTCGTCGTCGGGGAACGCGGCGGCGAACTCGGCGGCGTGGGCCGCGAAGAACCGGCGGAACTCCTCCGCCCCCTCCTTCAGGGCACGGTGCCGGGCGATGCCGGCGGCGGCCGCCTCCCGGACGAGCGCCTTCATGGACGTACCGCGCTCCTTGGCCATCTGCCGGAGGTCCTCAAGTTCGCGGTCGCTGAACTCCACGTTGAGAGCTGGCATGCCCGTCACCGTACCGCGCGGGTACTCCACCGTACATCCCCACAGGCCAAGGCGGACACGCCACGGTACCGACGGACCCTGCGGGCAGCTCCGACGGCCGCCCGTCGTCGGCTCCGGCGGGCCAAACGCCGCGCGCGGCGAAGGAGATGCGGTGCCCGGCGACCACGAGTGACCGTCGCCGCGCGGCTGTCCCTCATCGGCGCCCGGAGTTTCTCACAACTGAGCGCTTCGGAGCGGAATCTGACGCAGTGACATGTCCGTGGGCCAAGGGGACGTGAGAGCTGGGGAGACGTCGGCCACGAGGACGTCGGCCCGGGGAGAACGGAGAGCCTCCCCCGGCTCCTTTCGTCCCGCCGGCCGGTCTCCGTTCGGCGCTCCGGACGGTTCCGGCCCCGACCGACCGGCCACCGCCGCTTGCCGGTCACGGGAGGGTCGGAAGCACTACCCTGAACGCGAGTGGTGCACCTGTTGACGGTGAGTGTGCGCTGGGGAGTGGCGAGATGAGCCGGGTCTATCCGTTCGACGATGCGGCGACGGCCCGAGCTGTCATCGGCGAGGACGGCACGCTGACCGAGTGGAACGAGGGCGCGCGCAGGCTCCTCGGCCACCCGGCCGACGAGGTCGTGGGCCGCCCCGCGGCATTCCTGCTCGCCGGGGACGTGGCCCGGCGCGCCCCCGTCGGCGCACGCTGGGACGGCACCCTGGAACTCCGCCACCGGGACGGCCGTACGATCCCGGTCTGGCTGCTCGCGCACCACAACGCGGCGCGCGACGAGAAGCCCGCGCACTGGCTGGTGGTCTCCCCGCTGCGCGAGGGCGGACCGCACACCCCGGAGGATCCGCTGGCGACGGCGGCGCTGACCCAGTCGCCGTGCGCCATCGCGGTCTACGACGAGCAGCTCCGGCTGCGCCGGGTGAACGACGCGATGGCCGAGGTCATCGGGCTGCCCGAAGGGCGCATCAGAGGGCTGCGGATCACCGAGATCGGCGGCAAGCCGGAGAGCGCGGACCTGGAGCGGAGCATGCTCCGGGTGCTGGCCTCGGGCCGGCCGCTGGACGTCCAGACGTACATGCGCACCGGCGGCGAGGACCGGGCGCACGCCTGGCTGGCCCGGATGGCACCGATCACCGACGCCACCGGGCGGGTGCGCGGCGTGAGCCTCGCCGCCCACGACTTCACCGAGAACTACCTGGCCAGGCAGCGGCTCCAGCTGGTCAACGCGGCGAGCGTGCGGATCGGCAGCACCCTCGACGTCACCCGTACGGCTCAGGAGCTGGCGGACGTCTGCGTCCCCGCCCTCGCCGATCTGGTCACCGTCGACCTGCTCGACCCGCCGGAGAACGGCGGCGACCACCCGGTCCGGCTCACCGCGCCGGTGACCCTGCGCCGCACCGCCCACCAGTCCGTGCTGCCCGGCGTCCCGGAGGCGGTGCTCAAGCCCGGCCAGACCGAGGTCTACCCGGCCCGCTCGCCGCAGGCAGACTCGCTGACCGCGGGGCGCACCGTCGCGGTCTCGGTGGCCTCCGGCGAGCTGGACCAGTTCCTGACCTCGAACAGGCTCCGCGGGGAGCGGGTGCGCGAGTTCGGCGTGCACGCCTCGATGTCCGTGCCCATCCAGGCCCGCGGCACCACCCTGGGGGTCGCGGTCTTCCGGCGGCACCGGCGGCTCGACCCCTTCGGCCCGGACGACATGCTGCTCGCCGAGGAGATCACGGCGCGGGCCGCCGTCTGCATCGACAACGCCCGCCGCTACTCGCGCGAGCGGGAGACCGCGCTGGCCCTGCAGCGCAGTCTGCTGCCGCGGACGCTGCCGAGCACCGCGGCCCTGCAGGCCGCCTCCCGGTACCTGCCGGCGGCGCGGGCCGGGGTGGGCGGCGACTGGTTCGACGTGATCCCGCTGTCGGGGCTGCGGGTCGCCATGGTCGTCGGAGACGTCGTCGGTCACGGCGTGCAGGCCTCCGCGACCATGGGCCGGCTGCGGACCGCGGTGCGCACCCTGGCCGACATCGACCTGGCCCCCGACGAACTGCTCACCCACCTCGACGACCTGGTGCTCCGGCTCTCGGCCGAGCAGGGCGGCGAAGGCAGCCCCGGCGAGGTCGGCGCGACCTGCCTGTACGCCGTCTACGACCCGGTGACACGGCGTTGCACGCTGGCCCGCGCCGGGCACCCGCCGCCCGTCCTGCTGCGCCCCGGCCACCGGCCCCACCAGCTGGACCTGCCCGCCGGTCCCCCGCTGGGTCTGGGCGGGCTGCCCTTCGAGTCGGCCGAGGTGACGCTGGACGAGGGCACGGTGCTGGCGCTGTTCACGGACGGTCTGATCACCTCACGGCACCGGGACCCGGACACCGGCCGCCGCCTGCTGCACGAGGCACTGGCGGCGTACAGCGACTCCCTGGACGAGACGTGCGACCGGATCCTGCACGCCCTGCTGCCGTCGGGCGGCGCGGCCGACGACGTGGCCCTGCTGCTGGCCCGCACCCGGGGCCTGCCCGCGGAGCGGGTGGCGTCCTGGGACATCCCCGCCGACCCGGCCCTGGTGGCGCCGATCCGCAAGCAGGTCGTGGAGCGGCTCGACATGTGGAACCTGAGCATGGCCGCGTTCACCGCGGAGCTGGTGGTCAGCGAACTGGTCACCAACGCCATCCGCTACGGCGCCCACCCCATCCGGCTCCGGCTCATCCACGACGCGACCACCCTGATCTGCGAGGTCTCCGACGCCAGCCACACCGCCCCGCACCTGCGCCGGGCCAAGACCTGGGACGAGGGCGGCCGCGGTCTGCTGCTGGTGGCCCAGCTGACCCAGCGCTGGGGCACCAGGCACACCGCGGAGGGCAAGACCATCTGGGCCGAGCTCTCCCTCCACGAGGACGACGTCCTCCCGTAATGGCCGGTCAGCCGCTCGTCAGGACGACCAGCTGCCGGGTCGCGCGGGTCATCGCGACGTAGCGGTCGACAGCACCCGCGACGCCCGTGCCGAACCTCTCGGGATCGACGAGCACGACCAGGTCGAATTCGAGCCCCTTCGACAGCTCCGGGGTGAGCGAGGCGACCCGGGGCGTCGGGGTGAAGCGGGGCTCGCCGATCACGCAGGCGACACCCTCCGCGTGCTCGGCGAGCCAGGTGCCGAGGATGCGGTCCAGCTCCGCCGCGGATCCGTGGACCACGGGCAGCCCGCCGGCGCGGATGGAGGCCGGCACGTTGGCGTCCGGCAGCACGGCCCGGATGACCGGCTCCGCCTCGGCCATGATCTCCTCCGGGGTGCGGTAGTTGATGCTGAGCGAGGCCAGCTCGACGCGGTCGAAGCCGACCCGTGCCAGCCGTTCCCGCCAGCTCTCGGGGAACCCGTGCCGGGCCTGGGCGCGGTCGCCGACGATGGTGAAGCTGCGGGACGGGCAGCGCAGCAGCAGCATCTGCCATTCCGCGTCGGTGAGTTCCTGGGCCTCGTCGACGACGATGTGCGCGAACGGGCCGGCCAGCTGGTCCGGGGTGGCGGTGGGCAGTTCCGACTCGTCGACCAGGCTCACCTTGGCGTCCTCGCCGCGGAGCATCCGCACCAGGCCCTCGCCGTCGTCCCCGTCGGCGCCGGAGTCGGCGGCGGCCCCGATCAGGTTGTCCACGACCTGCGCCATGCGCTCGCGCTGGGCGGCGAGGACGGCCTCGTGCCGCTGCCTGCGCCGCGCCGTCTCAGGGTCACCGAGCCGCTGCCGGGCCGCGTCCAGGAGCGGCAGGTCCGAGACGGTCCAGGCCCGCGGGTCCGCGCGCTGCAGCAGCCGGACCTCGTCGCGGTCCAGCCACGGGGCGCACAGCCGCAGGTAGGCGGGCACGGACCACAGGTCGGAGACCAGGTCGGCCGCCTCCAGCAGCGGCCAGGCGCCGTTCAGGGTGTCGGCCAGCTCCGCGTCCTGCCGCAGCGACCTGCGGAACTCCTCGGGCGGGACCTCGTCGCCGTCGTACTTGTCCAGCAGGATGGCGCCCAGTTCCTCCCAGATCTGCTCGCGGGCCTCGTTGTGCGGGGTGCCGGGGGCCGGTGCCCGGAACGCGTCGGCCCAGTCGTCGGCGCTCAGCGGGAGGTCGGCCCAGGCGGTGGTGACCGTCATGCCCCGGGCGGGCGGCTCCTCGTAGAAGCGGACGGCCGTCTCGATCGCCCGGACCAGGTTGGCGGACGACTTCAGGCGGGCCACCTCCGGGTCGGCCTCGGGCTCCGCGTCCGCGCCCTCGTCGACGAGGTCCCGCAGGACGCAGGTCTGCACGCCCTCCTCACCGAGGCTCGGCAGGACGTCGGAGACGTAGTTCAGGTAGGGCCGGTGCGGGCCGACGAAGAGCACCCCGCCGCGCCGGTGGCCGAGACGCGGGTCGGCATAGAGGAGGTGGGCCGTGCGGTGCAGGGCCACCACCGTCTTGCCGGTGCCGGGGCCGCCGTCCACGACCAGGGCGCCGCGGGAGCCCGCGCGGATGATGGCGTCCTGATCGGCCTGGATGGTGGCGAGTACGTCACGCATCCGCTCCGACCGGTCGGCGCCCAGTCCGGCGATGAACGCGGACTGGTCGTCGAGAGCGGCGTGGCCGTCGAGCCCGTCGGCGGTGAACACCTCGTCCCAGTAGTCGCTGATCCGGCCGTCCTGCCACCGGTACCTGCGGCGGCTGATCAGCCCCATCGGGTCCGCGTGGGTCGCCGCGAAGAACGGCTCGGCCGCGGGCGACCGCCAGTCGATCAGCAGCCGGCGGCCCGTGCTGTCGGTGAGGCCGAGCCGGCCGACGTACACGGGCTCGGCATCGTCGGCGCCGACCATGCGGCCCAGGCAGAGGTCGAGGCCGAAGCGGCGCAGGATGCGCAGCCGTGCGGTCAGCCGGTGCACCTCCAGGTCCCGGTCCATCGCCGCCCGGCCGGTGCCGCCCGGCGCCCTGAGCTCGGTGTCGAGGCGGTCGGACAGCTCGGCGACCGACCGCGCGAGGCACTCCGCCACGGCGGCCAGGTGCCGTTCGTCCACGGCGATCAGGGCCGGGTCGGCCTTGGCGGAGAGGTTCGCGGGCAGGTCGAAGGCGCCGGTGGTCAGGGGGTTCAATGCATCAGCTCCATGGGGAGGCCGTACGACGGTGAACACGCACGGCGGTACGTCCGCGAGAACGGGACGAACGTGGGGGCGGGACGAACACGGGGGCGGGGACGGCGACCACCGTCGCGGGGACGGAGGCGCCGTCGCGGGGCCGGCGACCCATCGCCGGGAGGGCAGGGAGGGGAGGGGAACGCCGTCGCCGGGACGGGGACCGCCATCACGTGACGGAGGTCCACCGGACGGGAATCGCGGTCATGCGGACGGGACGTCGCGCGGACGGGACTGCCGTCCACACGGAGGGGAAGGCCGCCGTCGTGCGGACGGGTACGCCGTCGTGGGGACAGCGGCCGTCGGCCACGGGATGGAGGCCGGTCGCGGCAGGGAGCGGTGCGCCGGCCTGTGCCGGTCAGGCGCCGTCGAGGAGGAGCCGGGCGGCCACGGTCGCTCCGTCGGTGCGCAGCGTGCCCGCGACGGCGGTGGCACGGGCCCGGGTGTCCGGGGCGAGGGCGACGGCGAGCGCGGCCGCGAGCGAGTCGACGGTCGGGACCGGGCCGTCGTGGGCCGCGCCGATGCCCAGTGCGGCCACCCGGGCGGCCCAGTGCGGCTGGTCCACGATCTGCGGGACGACCACCTGCGGCACCCCGGCCACGGCGGCCGTCGTCGTGGTCCCCGCGCCCCCGTGGTGGACGACGGCCGCGACCCGGCGGAACAGCGCCTGGTGGTTGACCTCGCCGACGGCGAGGCAGTCGTCGTCTGCGTCCGCGGCCAGGTCCGCCCAGCCGCCCGCGACCAGCACCCGGTGGCCCTGGGCGCGCACCGCCTCGACGGCCACCCGGGCGGCGTCCGGCGCCCCGCGCATGGCCATGCTGCCGAAGCCGACGTACACCGGCGGAGCGCCGGCCTCCAGGAAGTCCACGAGGTCGGCGGGGAGCGGGCGGTCGTCGGGCAGCAGCCACGCGCCGGTCTGCACCAGATCGAGGTCGGTCATGTCCTGCCAGGGGGCCAGCACCGGGTCGGCGGCCAGCCACGGCCGGTCGGTGAGGACGTGGTCCCGGACGTTGTCCACCGGAGGCAGGCCGAGGGCGGCCCGGTGCGTGTTGAGCGCCTCCCCGTACAGGGCGTTCACCCGCTCGGCGTCCACCTTCCACAGGGTCGCCAGGTCGGCGTCGGCCGGGGCCGGACGGCCCGGCCGGGCAGCCGGCGGGAACCGCGACGACGGCAGTCCGGCCGTGTGGAAGCAGGCCAGGACGTAGCGGATGCCCAGCTTCTCGGCCACCGACCGTGCACCGGCCGGCATCAGCCCGCTCGCCACCAGCGCGTCGCACCCCTCGGCCGCGGGGGCGACCGTGTCGAAGTGCGCGGCGACCAGTTCGGGCGCGAGCTTGAACGCGTCCTGCGGGGACGGATTCGGCCGGGTCACCAGCGCACGCACCGACGGTCCGAACGGCACGTGCGGTACGCCCGCACGGCCCAGCAGCTCCGCGAACTCCTCGTCCGGCGGGGCGCACACCCGCGCCTCGGCGCCGAGCCCGCGCAGCGCCACCGCGAGTCCCGCCAGCGGCTGGACGTCGCCGCGCGACCCATATCCCATCAACAGCACACGCATGTCGCAGATCCCCCCAAATACCGCTGTTCCCGGCTTCGGCCTGCGATTCTGCGGGACGAGGGGGGCCTTGCCGCAAGCCCCCCAGTGCGCTATACGTTAAAAAGGGAGAGGAGACGCGAGAGGAACTCATCCTCTCCCTGTGTCTTCTGCGGGCCGCCGATGCGCGGCCCTTTTCGCTGTCAGGGCTGCTGTCAGGACGCGCTCAGCCACGGCCGGACCTGCTTGCGCGCCTCGTGCAGCCGTGACTTCAGGGTGCCCAGCGGGATCCCCACCCGCTCGGCGACCTCGGCGTAGTCCAGCTGGCAGATGTCCCGGTAGACGAGCGGCGCGACCAGTTGCGGGTGCTCCCGTTCCAGCCGGTCCAGCGCCTCCAGCAGATCGATCCGGGACCCGGCGATCACACTCGTGGTCCGCGGGTCGACGTGCTCCGTGGGCTCGATGGCCGCCGGCTGCTCCGCCGCCCGCCGCTTCAGGTCGCGGTACTTCTGCCGGGCGCAGTTGGCGACGACCGTGTACAGCCAGGTGCTGAACCGGCTGCGGCCCTCGAAGGTCGAGATCTTCCGGGAGATCTGGAGCAGGACGTCCTGGGCCGCCTCCTCGGCGTCCTCCCGGCACGGCAGGAACCGCCCGCAGCGCCGGACGACGTCGGGCCAGACCTCGGACAGCAGCTGGTTCAGAGCCGCCTGGTCGCCGGCGGCGGCCCGCCGGGCGAGGTCTTCGGTCAGCACGGCGTCCGGCACGGGAGGTCCCCCCTGGAAGTCGATCTCAGGACAGGCATGATAGTCGTATGCAACCCCTGGAGCGGATCGGCCGCTATCGCCTCGAACGGCGCCTGGGCACCGGTGCCTTCGGGACGGTCTGGCTCGCTCACGACGACCAGCTGGACGCCCCGGTGGCGGTCAAGGTGCTCGCCGACAACTGGTCCCACCGCCTCGACGTCCACGACCGCTTCCTGTCCGAGGCACGCCTGCTGCGCCGGGCCGACTCGAAGCGGGTGGTGCAGGTCTACGACATCGGCGAACTCCCCGACGGCCGCCCGTACTTCGTGATGGAGTACGCCGACGCGGGCACGCTCGCCGATCTGCTCACGACGGGCCCGCTGCCGGTGCCCGACGCGCTGCGGCTGACGGCGCTGGCGGCGCGCGGCGCGGCGGACCTGCACGGGGCGGGGATCGTGCACCGGGACATCAAGCCGACCAACGTGCTGCTGCGCACCGCCCAGGACGGCACCCGCCGGGTGCTGCTCGCCGACCTCGGGCTGGCGAAGAGCCTGGCGCAGGCCTCGGGGCTGACGCTGGCCGCCGGGTCGGCGGGGTACCAGCCGCCGGAGCAGGCGCAGCCCGGCGCGGGCATCGACGCCCGCGCCGACGTGTACGCGCTGGGCGCGGTCGGCTACGAGCTGGTCACCGGGACCGTGCCGGCGGCACCCGGGCAGGTGATCCGGCCGGACCGGCTGCGGCCGGACCTCGGGGACGACGCGCAGCGGGCGCTGATGCGGGCCCTGGAACCGGACCGGCAGCGCCGTTGGCCGTCCGCGCAGGCCTTCGCGGACGAGCTGGACCGGCTGGCGGCGGCCGCGGCGGCCCGCCGGCCGAAACCCCTGGACGGTGTCCGCAGGCGGCTCAACGCGGTCACCCTGACCGTCGCCGCGGTCCTCGCGGCCGGGGGCACGGCCCTCGCGGTCACGATGGTCGTCCGGAACGGGTCGGCCGGGGACGAGACGCGGGTCGCCGACTCGACCGGGCGGGTGGTGGCCGAGGTGCCGTCCGCCTGGGCGGGCGAACTGCTGGACTCCGGCTGGAACCCCAAGTCCCTCGGGCTGGCCTCGGGCCACGAACCGGGCCTGGAGGTCGCCGACCGCGTGTCCGAGTGGCAGGACCTGACGGCCGCGGTGAACGGCGTGTTCATCGGCGTGAGCGAGCAGGGCGACGTCACGGCGAAGGTGGACCGGCTGTCCCACTCCGGGTGCCACTACGACGGCAGCCGCGCGTTCGCCGGCAGCGACTGGAAGGGCGGCATCCGCACCTGGAGCGCCTGCCCGGACTCCGGCGGCTCGATCCAGGAGGCGGCCCTCGTCCCGGCCGACGGCGGCGGCCGGCCGCAGGTGTACGTGCAGATACGGCAGAAGGGAACGGCCGACCGGGCCACCACGGACGGCATACTCCGGTCCCTGCGGGTCACCTGATCCGATGAATCCCGGCGTGCCCGCGAACTTTTCCGCTGCTTTTCGCATCGGATGGAGGTGACGGCGCACCGAGCGCACCGGGCACGCCTCGCGGGAGTGCCACGACATCCAGGAGTGTTGATCCACATGGCGCACACCTCCCCGTCCCTGCGGCGCGGGGCGGCCCTGCTCGCGAGCACGGTCGCCGCCCTGGGCCTGCTGACCGCCTGTGGCAACGGCGGTCAGGGCAGGTCTCCGGAGTCGGTGTCGGGCACGGCGGCGCCCGCGACCGGCAACGCGTCGAGCACGGACTCCGCGGGCGGCTCCGCGACCCCGTCCGGCACCGGGTCCTCGCCGGCCGCGCAGACCGGCGGCCCGTCGACCGGCGGCGGGTCTTCGGCCGGCGCCACCGGCACCGCCACCGCGGCCGGCGCCCGCTGCCACACCTCGGAACTGTCCGCCTCGGTGGGCCTGAACGATCCGGGGGCCGGTCAGGAGAACTTCCCGATCGTGCTCACCAACACGTCGGGCCGCACCTGCACCGTGCGCGGCTATCCCGGCGCCGCCTTCGTGAACGCCGGCGGCGCCCAGCTCGGCCCCGACCCGCAGCGGGCGTCGGGCGGCACCGCGGCGACGGTCACCCTCAAGCCGGGCCAGAGCGCCTGGGCGGGGCTGAGCTTCTCCAACCCCGAGGTGAGCGGCGCCAAGACCGCGACACCGGCCGCGCTGCTGGTCACCCCGCCGGACGAGAAGGACCCGCTGCGGGTCACCTGGACGAACGGCGCGGTCCCCGTCTCCGGGAACGCCTCCTCGGTGCGCCTGAACGTGTTCAGCGCCGGCACCGGCGCCTGACCGCCTCCTGACCGGACCCCGCTGCCCTCTTCCCGGGCAGCGGGGTCCGGTCATGTCCGGGCCACGACTGTCAGTTCGTCATGTCCGGGCCACGACTGTCACAGGCGTGCAACACGCGCGGCCGGCTCCGATCTTTTCCGCCGGACCGCCCATCGAACCCGTCGACCACACAGCAGCACGGCTCCGCGAGGGGCCGGGACGACGGAATCGGGGCGGACATGAGCGGCATCTCCCGCAGGCGGGTGCTGGCGGCGGGCGCGACGGCGGGGGCCCTGGGCGCCCTCTCCGCGTGCTCGAACGGCAACTGGACCCTGGGCGGCGGCGGTTCGGCCGACGGCGTCAAGGACGGCGGCTCGAACGGGAGCACGCCGGTCAAACCGCTCAAGCTCATCGGTGACGGTTCCACCGCCGACACCGGCGCGCAGCCGCACCAGCCGAAAGCGACGCGGATGGCGGCCGGCAGCAAGCCGCCGCAGTTCGTGGTGTTCTCCTGGGACGGCGCGGGCGAGCTCAGCAACCAGCTGTTCTCGCGCTTCCGGAAGGTGGCCGCGGACCACGGCGCGAAGATGACGTTCTTCCTGTCCGGCATCTACACCCTGCCCGAGTCCAAGAAGGATCTCTACCGTCCCCCGCAGCATGCGGTGGGCGCCTCCGCGATCGGCTACCTCTCCGACCGGCACATCCACGCCACGCTCCAGCAGGTGCGCGCCGCCTGGCTGGAGGGCCACGAGATCGGCACCCACTTCAACGGGCACTTCTGCGGCTCCGACGGGGTGCGCAACTGGTCCCCCGCCGAGTGGCGCAGCGAGATCGACCAGGCCATGGCCTTCGTCACCCAGTGGAAGACGAACACCGGCTTCACCGACCTGGAGCCGCTGCCCTTCGACTACCGCAGGGAACTCGTCGGCGGCCGTACCCCGTGCCTGGAAGGCCAGGCCAACCTGCTGCCCACGGCCGCCGCGCTCGGCTGGAAGTACGACGCCTCCTCCCCCGGCGGCCTGCAGATCTGGCCGGGCAAGGTGCAGGGCAACCGCATCTGGGACTTCCCCCTGCAGTCCATACCGTTCCCCGGCCACTCGTTCCAGGTCCTGTCGATGGACTACAACATGATGTACAACCAGTCCGCCGGCAACCCGCTGGGGGACAAGAGCCGGTACGACGCCTGGCGCACCCAGGCGCGGGACAGCTACGTCGCCGGCTTCGAGCGGGCCTACACCACCAACCGGGCGCCGTTCTTCATCGGCAACCACTTCGAGCGCTGGAACGGCGGCATCTACATGGACGCCGTCGAGGAGGCGATCGGCAAGATGGCTGCCTACGACGACGTGCGCTTCGTGTCCTTCAAGCAGCTGGTGGCGTGGCTGGAGGCGCAGGACCCCGCGGTGCTGCGCAAACTGCGCACGCTGAACCCGGGGCAGGAGCCGGTGGGCGGCTGGGGCGAGTTCCTGGGCGCGGCGGGTACAAGGTCCTCGTAACCCGGTCCGTCTGCCTTCGTCTGCTTTCATGGGCGGGCCGAACCGATCACGCTGCTGAGGAACACGCCCTGAACACCCCGCTCGCCGAGACCCTGTCCGTCCTCCTGCTCGCCGCCGTCCTCGCCTGGGCCGTGATCCGGCCGCGCGGCTGGCCGGAGGCGGTGCTCGCCGTACCCGCGGCCGGGATCGTGATCGCCACCGGGGCGATCTCCCTCGACCACGCACAGGCCGAGGCCGAGCAGCTGGGCCCGGTCGTCGGTTTCCTCGCCGCGGTCCTGGTGCTCGCCCACTTCTGCGACGTGGAGGGCCTGTTCCAGGCCTGCGGCGCCTGGATGGCCCGGTGGTCGGGCGGTCGGCCGGTGCGGCTGCTGGCCGCGGTGTTCGCGCTGGCGTCCGTGATCACGGCCGTACTGAGTCTGGACGCGACGGTGGTGCTGCTGACGCCGGTGGTCTTCGCGACGGCGGCCCGGTCCGGGGTGCGGGCCAAGCCGCACGTCTACGCCTGCACACACCTGTCCAACACCGCCTCGCTGCTGCTGCCGGTGTCCAATCTGACGAACCTGCTGGCGTTCGCGGCGAGCGGGCTGAGCTTCACCCGGTTCGCGGCGCTGATGGTGCTGCCCTGGCTGGTGGCGATCGGCGCCGAGTACCTGGTGTTCCGGCGGTTCTTCGCCCGTGACCTGTCCTCCGCGGCCCCCGGTGCCGAGGAGGCCGGCGAGCCGCCCCGGCTGCCGCTGTTCGCGCTGGTGACGGTCGGGTGCACCCTGGCCGGGTTCGTGCTCACCTCCGCCGTCGGCGTCGACCCGGCGTGGGCGGCGTGTGCGGGCGCGCTGGTCCTGGCCGGGCGGGCACTGCTGCGGCGCCGGGCGACCCCGCTGACGGTGGTGAAGGCGGCCGCGCCGGCGTTCCTGGCGTTCGTGCTGGCGCTCGGGATCGTGGTGCGGGCGGTCGTGGACAACGGGCTCGCGGACGCGCTCGGCCACGTGCTGCCGGGCGGGTCCGGACTGCCGGCCCTGCTCGGCATCGCCGCGCTGGCCGCCGTCCTCGCGAACATCGTGAACAACCTGCCGGCGGTGCTGGTGCTGCTGCCGCTGGCCGCACCGGCCGGGCCGGGTGCGGTGCTGGCCGTGCTGCTCGGCGTGAACATCGGACCGAACCTCACCTACGCCGGGTCGCTCGCGACGCTGCTGTGGCGCAGGATCGTGCACCAGCACGACCACGGCGTGGACCTCGGGGAGTTCACCCGGCTGGGGCTGCTCGCCGTGCCGGCCGCGCTCTGCGGTGCGGTGGTGGCACTGTGGGGTGCTCTTCAGGTGGTCGGCAGCTGAGCCGGGACCGGGATCTGGACGGGAGGCCATGGACATGCGGGTGATCGTCTGGCTGGTCGAGGGAACCTGGCCCGCCTGTGTGGACGCGGCGCGCGGTCACGCGCACGACGCGTCCGACGTGGTGCTGCTGCACGTGGAGGAGCCGGGGGTCGCCGGGCTCGCGCACGGCGCCTTCGCGGGGCTGCTGGGCCGGGCCGGCTCGGAACCGGACCCGGAACGGCGGCTGGTGGAACTCGGCGGGACGTCCGCGGTCCGGCTGCTGGACGCGGCCGCGGACCGGCTGGGGCGGCCGTGCACCCGGCTGGAGCGGGTCGGCCGGGTCGAGCGGGAGGTGGTGGCCGCCGCGGCCGACGCGGACCTGCTGGTGCTGGCCCGGGACGGCGACCGGTCACGGCTGGGGCCGCACAGCCTCGGCAAGGCGGCGCGGTTCGTCGTCGACCACGCGCCCTGCCCGGTGCTGCTGGTGTGGCCGGAGGGCGCGCCCGGCCTGACGACGATGCCGCCCCCGCCGCCGCGTCCTTGAGGCCGCGCGGGCTCAGCGGCCCTGGTGCCCTCCATCGCCGAAACCACCGCCGTGACCGCCGAAGCCACCGCCTCCGTAGCCGCCGCCGCTGCCCCAGCCACCGCCGCCGTACTGACCGCCCCCGGAGCCGTAGCAGTAGCCGGGGTACTGGGCGCACGGGTTGTAGCCGGAGGTGTTCGACGGTGTCGGACGGGTGGCGGTCCTGGACGCCGACGGGGTGCGCGTCGGCGTGGCGGGCCGAGCCGCCTTGACGGTCGGGGTGACGGTCGGGGCCGGCGTCGGGGTGGCGTCGGCGTCCCAGTTGACGAACTGCATCTGCAGGTCGGGCCGGGAGGTGTCCATCACCCAGCGCTGCGCGCTGACGTCCGCCCGGTTCTTGACCACCAGGGCGCCGCCGCCGTCCGTGGCGGCCGGAGCGAGTGCCAGGTCCTGGTCCCAGCGGGGCACCAGAGCACCCTGCAGGGTGAAGTCGTAGCGCACGCTCCTGGCCTTGGTACCGGCCGCAGCCGAGCAGGGGGCGAGCCGGACGGAGTAGCCGAGGTGCGAGTCGAGGCACAGGTCGGGGGCGGCGGCGTTGCGCAGCAGCCCGTCGGCCTCGTACGTCCACTGCTGGCCGGCGGCCGAGGAGCACTCGGCGAGCTCGGTCTCGGCGCCCTTGACGGCCTTCTTGCCGACCACCCCGATGCACAGGCCGGAAGCGATGTTGTGCAGGCGGCCGCGCAGGGTGCCCTGGGTGGTCTGGCTGGTGCCGACCCAGGACGGGCCCGAGGTGGAGGTCCCGGCCGGGGTGGCGGACGGCTTGGCGCCGGCCGAGGAGCCGTCGGAGCCCGAGCCGAGCACCGACCACAGCACCAGCGGCAGCACGACCAGGCCGCTCACCGTGCCCACGGCCACGGTGAGGTTGCGACGCCGCACCCTGCGGGCCTCACGCAGCGCGGCGCGCCGGGAGGCGACGGGGTGGACGACGACGTCCTTGCCCGGGGCGTCCGGCGGCACGAACGCCTCACCGCCCGTGAACCCGCCGGCGGGTGGGGTGACGGGCCCGGCGGGCTGTTCGGTCAGACCGGCCCGGGACTCCAGGTAGTCACGGGCGCCCCAGCCGAGCACGGCCTCGGCGAGCGCGATGCCGAGGTTGCCGTTGAACTGCTGGAGCTGGTCGGCGGTGTACCGGCACTGCCTGCAGCCGTTCAGGTGCTGCTGGAGGTCCCGGTCGACGTCGACCCCGCCGCGCCTGAAGGTCACGTCGAGCATCCGGACGTAGCGCTGGCACTCGTCCTCGTGGGCGAGTTCGCGGTGCACCTGGATGCACTCCTCGCGCATCCGCTCGCGGGCCCGGCGCAGTTCGACCTGCGCGTCCTGCTCGTCGAGGCCCAGCAGCGCGGCGGGGGTGGCCAGGGGCTCCGACTCGACCTCGGTGTGCCACAGCACGGTGCGCGAGGACGGGGTGAGCCGCTGGAACGCGCGGGAGAGCAGCCGCCGGTTCGCGGGCGGGAGCAGCCGGGATGCCGCGCGTTCGCCCTTGCCGGCCCGCAATTGGGGGTGGAGCAGTTCACCGCGGCCGTCGTTGTCCCATTCGGCGGCGATGCGCCGGACGGTGACCAGGAGCTGGGGGCGCCAGGCGGCGGTGGGACCGGCCTGGCGGAGGGATTCACCGAAGAGCCGGGTGAATGCGGCGGTGGTGAGCATTCCGGCGCCGCGGGTCCCGTCGGCGCACAGACGGGCGTAGGCGAAGGCCGCTTCCCAGTGCCGGTCGAGGAGTTCACCCACGGGGTACAGGGCGGGCGCGTTGCCCGTCCACTGCTTGAGCTCGGCGCTGAGCTGCTCGTCGGTGACGTCGAACGGCCGGGCGGGGGCAGGGGAATTCCCCAGGCCTGCGTCATTCACGGCTGCATTCCTTCCAGACGCAACGCGGGATTCAACCCATACCGTCTGGTATGCGACCGGTACGGGACCCGGCCGACATCGAGGGATCGGATGGGCGTGTTGGGGGTTCGGCCTCGAACGCCCGCCGTCGGCAGCTCTTTTGAAGCGTGGGGGGCGTACGGGAGCGGCCTCGCGCATGCGGCGTGAAAAATAACGGTCCGCATGCCGACACGCCACACTTTTGCACAGGCCAGCGAACCGAAACAAGAGATCCCGGGGTTTTACGCATTGCCCGGTGGACGCGGTAATTTGACGAACGGTCAACGACGGAGTCCGTGCTTTGTCGTCGTATCGACATCGCAATTGACCCGGGGTTTCACACACGGCCGCCCCGCTATCGACGGAAACCATTGAACCGCGGCCCGACCTGCGCAATCCGATGGGGCGCCGCAGCTCACGAAACCAATAGCCGCACCTATTGACGGCGAACCGGTGGAAGTGGAGCGGCCCAGGAAATCCGGACGCGGCGGTCAGGCCGATGGTCATCGGCATCCGGGCGGCGTGCCGCAGCCGCCCGCCGGGACACACCGGTCCGCCCGGCGAAAGGACGCGCGAACCGGAACACGGCCGGCGCGACACGCCCGACGAGCGAGCGGACCGGGGCAGCCGCACCCGCACCCGGCCCTGCGCGGGGACGGCTCAGTGGCCGGCGATCGGGTGGGGGCCGTAGGGCTGCTCCAGTTCGGTCAACTCCTTGTCGCTGAGCTTGAGTTCCACCGCCGCCACCGCGTCCTCGATGTGGTTCGGCTTTGCTGCGCCGATGATCGGGGCCGTCACCGTGTCCTGGTGGAGGAGCCAGGACAGGGCCACCTGGGCGCGCGGGACTCCTCGGTCGTCGGCGATGCGGGTGACCGCTTCCACGATCGCGCGGTCGCCCTCCTGGTAGAGGCGGTTGCCGAAGTCGTCCGAGGAGCTGCGCTCGGTCACGGTCCCCCAGTCGCGGGTGAGGCGGCCCCGGGCGAGCGGGCTCCACGGCAGCACGCCCACGCCCTGGTCGGCGCAGAGCGGGAGCATCTCGCGCTCCTCCTCGCGGTAGAGGAGATTGTAGTGGTCCTGCATGGAGACGAAGGTGGTCCAGCCGCCCAGCTCGGCGGTGTACTGGGCCTTGGAGAACTCCCAGGCGTACATCGAACTCGCCCCGATGTAGCGGGCCTTGCCGGCCTTGACGACGTCGTGCAGCGCCTCCATCGTCTCCTCGATCGGCGTGGCGTGATCGTAGCGGTGGATCTGGTAGAGGTCGACGTAGTCGGTGCCGAGGCGGGCGAGGCTGTGGTCGATCTCGGTGAGGATCGCCTTGCGGGAGAGGCCGCCGCCGTTGGGGCCGGGGCGCATCCGGCCGTGAACCTTGGTGGCGAGGACGATCTCGTCGCGCCGGGCGAAGTCGCGGAGCGCCTTGCCGACGATCTCCTCGCTGGTGCCGTCGGAGTAGACGTTGGCGGTGTCGAAGAAGTTGACGCCCGCCTCGAGCGCCTGCCGGATCAGCGGACGGGACGCCTCCTCGTCGAGGGTCCACTCGTGGGTGCCGCGGTCGGGCAGGCCGTAGGTCATGCAGCCGAGGCAGATCCGGGACACGTCCAGGCCGGTGCGGCCGAGCTTCACGTACTCCATCGTTGTCTCCCACCGTCGAGATCACGTCGTACAGAGGCGAGCGTACGTCGGCGGACCGGACCCGCTCGTGCCGTGACGGTGGTTATCGGACGATGTCAGTGCCGCTCTCCAGCAGGTCGAGCGCCTGTTCCCAGGCGAACTCGGGGCGACCGCCGGCCGTCGTCGCCGCCTCGCCGCCGTAGGGGTCGCCGAAGCGGACGCCGAGCGCGCGCAGCCGGGTCAGGCTCTCCTGATACGCCGGGTGTGCGGCGAGCGCGTCGGCGACACAGGGCAGGACGGCGATCGGCACGCCCAGTCCCAGCGCCTCGCACAGGGTGCCGACGGCGAGGGTGTCGGCGAGCCCGGCGGCCCACTTGTTGACGGTGTTGAAGGTGGCGGGTGCGACGACGACCGCGTCGGGCGCGGGGAAGGGGCGCGGATCGGAGGGACGGCGCCAGGCCGACCGGATCGGACGGCCGGTGCGCGCCTCGGCCTCGGCGGTGTCGAAGAAACCGTTCATGGCGACGGGTGTGGCGATGATCCCGACCTCCCAGCCGCGCGCCTGGGCCGCGGTGACGAGCCTGCCGACGCCCGCGGCGATGCCGGCGGCGCAGACGACGAGGTAGAGGAAGGGCTTGCGGGGCTCATCGGTCATCCGGGAACCCTATGCGGGCGCTACCGGAGCGGGAAGGACAGGCCCCGCTCGGACTCCGGGCGCGGACCGTGGATACGGCGCTCGTGCTCCTCGATGGCGATGTCGTTGATGCTGGCCTCGCGCCGGGTCATCAGTCCGTGTGCGTCGAACTCCCACAGCTCGTTGCCGTACGACCGCCACCACCGGCCGTCCGCGTCGTGGCACTCGTACTGGAAACGGACCGCGATGCGGTCGCCGTCGAAGGACCACAGGTCCTTGCGGAGCGCGTAGTCGAGTTCGCGGGCCCACTTGGCGGTGAGGAACGCGACGATCTCCGCGCGGCCGGTGACGAAGGTGCCGCGGTTGCGCCAGACCGAGTCCTCGGAGCAGGCGAGCGCCACCCGCTCGGGGTCGCGGGTGTTCCAGGCGTCCTCGGCGGCCTGGACCTTCTGGACGGCGGTCTCCCGGGTGAAGGGCGGCAGAGGCGGACGGTCGGCCATGGTCTCCTCCTTCGGTGGACAACGAACGCGGCGCCACCTCACCACGGGTGGTGGACCTGGTGTGCGGGGCCGCAAGACGGCACGGAGCCCACGGCAGAGGCCCGCGCGGCGGCCGGGGTGCAGCTGCGCGCCGGGGCGGCCGGCCCGTGCCGCGAAGCCGCCAGCCGCCCGAGCGATCACGGAGACCGCGGTACCACCGCTCGGGCCGGCGGCCGGCAGCGCGCCGGAGGGGCGCGGGGAACCGCGCGGCCGGCCACGACGGCGCCGCTCACGTGCGCTCACGAGGCGCCGTCGCTTTCCTCCGGCCTGATCCGCCGGACAAGCCCCTACCCCGCCGGTCCCTCGACCGTGATGGCGTGCACCGGGCAGGCTCGGGCCGCCTCCCGGACCAGGGGGTCGCCGCCGCCGTCCTCCTTGCCGGGCAGCAGGGTGCTGAAGCCGTCGTCGTCCTGAGTGAAGACGTTCGGGGCGGTCAGGGCGCACTGCCCCGCGCCGATGCAGACGTCCTGGTCGATCTCGATGTGCATGGCAGGAGCCTCTTACCAGGTCACGGGGAGTTCCAGCATCCCCTGGATCGTGTCGCCGGGTTTGAAGGGAATCTTCTCCGGCGGCGCGGCGAGCCGCAGGTCCGGAAGCCGCTCCCACAGGGTGCGCAGAGCGATCTCCAGTTCGGCGCGGGCCAGATTCTGGCCCAGGCACTGGTGGATACCGAAGCCGAAGGCCACGTGGTGGCGGGCCGGGCGGTGCCAGTCGAGGGTGTCGGGGTCGTCGTACACGGACTCGTCGCGGTTGATGACCGAGGTCGCGAAGAGCACGCCGTCGCCCTTGCGGATGGTGGTGCCGGCCACCTCGATGTCCTCCAGGGCGACGCGCAGCAGCCCGTCGGCGATGGACAGCATCCGCATCAGTTCCTCGACGGCGGCGGGCACCAGTCCGGGGTCGGCGCGCAGTTCGGCGAGCCGCTCGGGCTGCTGCAGCAGGGTGAAGGTGCCGAGCGAGATCATGTTGGCGGTGGTCTCGTGCCCGGCGACCAGCAGGACGAGGGCGAGCGCGACGACCTCCTGGCGGTCCAGGGCACCCTCGTGCAGCCGCTCGTGGACGAGGCCGTCCAGGACGCCCTCGCCGGGCGTCTCGTCGCGGCTCTTGCGGTCGGCCAGGTCGCCCAGATAGGCCTCCAGCCGGGCGCGGGCGTCCAGCGAGTCGGCGGGCGCCGGACCGCGCAGCAGCCGCCGGGACTGCGCCTCGAAGAACTCGTGGTCGGCGTACGGAACGCCGAGCAGGTCGCAGATGACCATGGACGGCACGGGCAGCGCGAAGGAACTCACCAGGTCGGCGGGGGGTCCCGCGGCGATCATCCGGTCGAGCAGCCCGTCGACGATCCGCTGGATCGCCGGCCGCAGCGCGGTCGCGCGTTTGAGGGTGAAGTCGGGGATCAGCATGCGGCGCTGGGTCTGGTGCTCGGGGTCGTCGAGACCCAGCAGAGCGACCCGGCGGAGCTCCCGGACCGCCGCGAACCGGGCGTTCGGCACCGGGAAGTCGTCGCGCCGGCGGTCGCTGGAGAGCCGGGGGTCGGAGAGCAGGGCCCGTGCCGTGGAGTGGCCGGTGACCGCCCAGGCGGTACGGCCGTCGTAGAGGGTCACGCGGGACAGCTGCGCGGCGGCGCGCAGCGGGTCGTAGCCGGCGGGCGGGTGGTAGGGGCAGGTGCGGTCCTGCGGCCAGGCCACCGGACCGGCCGGCTGGGCGGTGGGTTCCGTCACGTCCGTCAGTTCGTTCATCGAAGACCTCGCAGACGAATGTCGTACGTCGTGCCGATCTTCATTAGATGCCCGGGGCACCTATGAGGCGACCGCAAGTTCGGCCAGATCGAGTCGTCCGGTGATCTGGCCGAACCGCACCAGGTCGGGGGACGATTCCGCGCCCGAATTCGCTTGCCGGTACGGCGCCGCCGGCCCCAGGATCTGCGCATGAACTCTCCTGACACCCTCATGCCCCTGACCACCGCGACCCTGTGCCGGGTGCGGGTCCAGCAGCAGCCGGGGCGCCCCTGGAGGCCCGAGCCCGCACGCCCGTGACGGCCGCCCTCGTCGCCGGTCTGCTCGCCGGGTACGGGATCGCCGTCCCGGTCGGCGCGGTCGGCACATACCTAGTGTCCCTCACGGCCCGCACGTCCCTGCGGACCGGCGCCTGTGCCGCGCTCGGTGTCGCGACCGCCGACGGCCTGTACGCCCTGCTCGCGGCTGTCGGCGGGGCCGCGCTGGCGGCGGCGCTGCTGCCGGTGCTCAAGCCGCTGCGCCTGGTCTCGGCGCTGGTGCTGGTGGCGCTCGCCGCGCGCGGTGCGGCGGGCGCGCTGCGCCAGTACCGGCAGCGGCGGCTGACCACCCGGGCCGAGCGGCCGGTACCCGGCCCCGGGCAGGCGTATCTCGGCCTTCTCGGGATCACCCTGCTCAACCCGACGACGGTGATCTACTTCGCGGCCCTGGTGGTCGGCACCCGATCCGCCGAGGCGGTACGGCCGGTGGAGCAGGGCGTGTTCGTCCTCGCGGCCTTCGCCGCGTCCGCGAGCTGGCAGCTGCTGCTGGCGAGCGGCGGGGCGCTCCTCGGCAGGGCCCTGACCGGGCACCGGGGCCGCCTGGTCACCGCGCTGCTGTCGAGCTGCGTGATGCTGGGGCTCGCGGCCCGGACGGTGCTGTGACCGGGCCGGTGTCGCGTGGATGATCCAGGGCACTCCCGGTGTTGAATCGTCACGTTAGTCAGTCGAAGAAGCGACGAGGGGACGGACCTCATGCCTCTTGAGGGCGAGTACGAGCCCAGCCCGGCCGCGTGGGTGCGCGAGCAGGTCGAGTTGTACGAGAGCTCGGGCGGGAAGGAGGGCACGACGCTGATGGACACGGGGATGCCGGTGATCGTGCTGACCACCCTGGGGGTGAAGAGCGGGAAGATCCGCAAGACACCGCTGATGCGGGTGGAGCACGACGGGAAGTACGCCGTGGTCGCCTCCCAGGGCGGTGCGCCCAAGCATCCCGTCTGGTACTTCAACGTCACGTCGCACCCGCTCGTCGAGCTCCAGGACGGACCGGCCAAGCAGGACATGACCGCGCGTGAGGTCACCGGCGCGGAGAAGGCCGCATGGTGGGAGCGGGCCGTCGCGGCGTATCCGCCGTACGCCGAATACCAGGAGAAGACCAGCCGGGAGATCCCGGTGTTCGTCCTGGAGCCGGTCCAGGGGGAGTGACGGTTCCGGGCATCCATTCCGGCCTGGAACCGTCGGAATTTAGAAAAATCTGTTTCCGTCAGGCATGAACCGGCTCCGGGCCGGGCAGCCGACTGTCAGGCCCCGCCGCGTTCCCCCGTCGCGGCGGGGCTCTCCTCTGCCTCCTGCGCCGACCGGTCGGTCACGTCCAGGAAGACCTGCCCCGCCTCGGGGAAGGTCTCGGCGAGCGCCCCCTTGATGCGTACCAGGACCTCCTCCACGTCCTCGCTGTCGAGGCCGGGCACCAGGTCGACCCGGGCCGCCACCAGGGTCGTGTCGAGGCCCAGTCGCATCGTGAAGAGCGCCTCCACGCTGTCGATCTCGGGCTCCGCGGCGAGCTGCTCCCGGATCCTCCCGCTGAGCTCCGGATCCGCCGCCTCCCCGATCAGCTGGTCGCGGGCCTCCGCGCCCAGCCGGTAGGCGACGTACACCAGCAGGAGGCCGATCGCCAGCGAGGCCGACGCCTCCCAGACGACCTGGCCGGTGACCATGTGCAGGACCATGCCGACGATCGCGAGGCAGACGCCGAGCACGGCGGTGCCGTCCTCGGCGACCACCGTCCGCAGGGCCGGATCCCGCAGCCCCCGGTTCTCCCGGCGGGCCTGGTGCAGCGCCCGGAACAGGGACGCGCCCTCGGCGAGCAGGGCGACGCCCAGCACGACCAGACCGGCCACGTAACCGCTGAGCTGCTCCTGCGCGCCGTCACGCAGGGCCTCGACCCCCTGGAAGACGGAGAAGCAGCCGCCCATCACGAAGATCCCGACGGCCGCGAGCAGCGCCCAGAAGAAGCGCTCCTTGCCGTAGCCGAAGGGGTGCCGGGCGTCGGGCGCCCGGCGGCTGCGGCGCAGGGCGGCCAGCAGGAACACCTCGTTCAGGCTGTCGGCGACGGAGTGGGCCGCCTCGGACAGCAGCGCGGGCGAGCCGGCCACCACACCGCCGACCGCTTTGGCGGCCGCGATCACCAGATTGGCGGCGAGCGCCACGACCACGGTCACGCGTGTCCTGCGGTCCGCGTTCGGCTGGTCCGAACGCGGCCCTTCCGGGCCCACCGCCCCTGTGTTCTCCGTCTGCGCGCTTCCCACCTGCGTGCCTTCCCCCTCCGTGTCCTCCTGCCGCGCCTGTTTCCGGTCCACCTGCTGCTGCGTCGACGACCTGCTCACGACCGCCGACTGCCCCGGCAGGGGCTGATCACTCCGTGCGAAAGACGGAAATGGGGGAACGCATTGGCTCAGGGCCGCCGGACGACCACGGGCGGCCCCCGGGCGAGGAGGACGCATGAGCGGTGGCGGTGACGGCAACAGCGCGCTGGGGCGCAAGGCGTTCAACCGGTCCCCCAGTCATTTCACCGACCGGATCACCGCGGACGGACGCGACGGCTGGCCGGTGGCGGCCGGACGGTACCGGCTGGTGGCCAGCCGCGCCTGCCCGTGGGCGAGCCGGGCTGTGATCTCCCGGCGGCTGCTCGGACTGGAGGACGCCCTGTCGCTCGCCGTCACCGACCCGGTCCAGGACGACCGCAGCTGGCGCTTCACCCTCGACCCCGGCGACCGCGACCCGGTGCTCGGCATCCGCTACCTCAGTGAGGCGTACGACCGCCGGGAGACCGGCTACCCGGGCGGCGTGAGCGTGCCCGCCGTCGTGGACGTGCCGAGCGGGAAGCTGGTCACCAACGACTACCAGCAGCTCACCCTGGACCTCGCCACCGAGTGGACGGCCCTGCACCGGGACGGCGCGCCCGACCTGTACCCGGCGCGGCACCGCGACGAGATCGACGCGGTGATGGCGGAGGTGTACGAGGACGTCAACAACGGGGTCTACCGGGCCGGTTTCGCACCCGAGCAGAAGAAGTACGAGGAGGCGTGCGCCGGGGTGTTCCGGCGGCTGGAACTGCTCGCCGGGCGGCTGGCGGGGCAGCGCTACCTGGTCGGGGACACGATCACGGAGGCCGACATCCGCCTGTTCACCACGCTGGTGCGGTTCGACGCCGTCTACCACGGCCACTTCAAGTGCAACCGCTTCAAGCTCGCGGAGAACCCGGTGCTGTGGGCGTACGCCAGGGACCTCTACCAGACGCCGGGCTTCGGTGACACCGTCGACTTCGACCACATCAAGCGGCACTACTACCAGGTCCACACCGGGATCAACCCGACCCGTATCGTCCCCCTCGGCCCGGATCTCGCCGGGTGGCTGACGCCCCATCACCGGGAGGAGCTCGGCGGCCGGCCCTTCGGGGACGGGACGCCGCCCGGTCCGGTGCCGGCGGCCGAGGAGGTCGCGGTCGCGGGGCGGCCCTGACCACGCGGAGGCAGACATGGCCAAGAGCACGAAGAAGCTGAAACTCCCCCTCGTCTACGCGCCCTTCGGGTTCGTGCTGAGCTGGGCCGGCGGGGCGCTGGGCGCGCTGGTCTTCCGGCGGACGTGGATGGCGCTGCGCGGCGAACAGGACGCGCCGGACGCCCTGGACCGGGACCGCGGCTGGGGCGAGGTGCTGCTGGCCGCGGCGGTCCAGGGCGCGGTCTTCGCGGTGGTGCGCAGCGCCGTGGACCGCACCGGCGCGACGGCCATAGAGCGCTCCACCGGGGTCTGGCCCACGTCCCGCAAGGGCGGCCGGGACTGAGCCGGTTCAGCCCTGCTTGGGTGCCGAGGTGGGCTGCAGGCGCAGGGTGAAGGAGTGCCCGGCCGGATCGGCGTACCCGCGTTCCTCGTACGGCCCGGCCGGGTCCTTCGTCTCGATCGGCCGCCCGCCGAGGCCGACCACCCGGCGCTCCGCCTCGTCGAGGTCCGCCACCAGGAAGTCGAGGTGGGCCTGGAGCGAGTTCTCGGGCCGCGGCCAGCTCGGCGGGGTCGCGTTGACGTCGCGCCGGAAGGCGATCCGGAAGCCGTCGGCCGTCCGGATCTCGATCAGGTTGGCCGAGGCCTCACCGTCCTCGGCGTCCAGGAACTCCCGGTAGAACTGGGCGAGTTTCTCGGGTTCTGCGCAGTCGAGCATCACGACGGCCGCGGTCACCAGTGCCATGCTTCCTCCTCGGCGGGTTCTTGCCCGTCCGTCTGTCCGCGATCGGCGGATTCAGTCGCCCACCGTCCGCTTCCCGGCGCCCGGTTGGTTCAGCCTGACCTGGGCCGCCGTCAGCAGCAGGTCGAGGGCGGCAGGATGGGAACTGCCCCGCGTGGAGGCCACGAGACGGCGGGCGGTGACCGCGATGTTCGGGTGGCTGGTGGCGGGCAGCCGGGCGTGGGTCGACAGCCGGGCGCTGGAGCCGTCCGGGATCGCCCGCGACACGCCCGACCCGGCCGACGGGCGGATCGAGCGGGACGTTTCCGGCACGCCGGGCGGCACGCTCCAGGAGGGCCCGATGCGGCTGGTCGGCCGGTCCGCCCCGCCGGCCGGCCCGGCGGGGCGGACCTACTCGCGGCGCTGCCGCACGCCCGGCGGCATCCGCACGCGCTCGGCATCACGGCCTGGCAGGACGCGCCGGCCGGAGAGTTCCTCGGCGGGGACGACCCGTCCGGCTTCCAGTGCCGCTTCCACGGGCTGGGCGACCGGGCGGTGCGGGACGCGCTGGACGCCGTGGCGGCGGCGCGAGCCGCCGACGGGCGCATCGACACGCGACCCCACCTGGCGCATCTCCAGATCCTGCACCCCGGCGGCATACCGCGGTTTACCCGACCCTCCCGTTCCTGGGCTCGGAACAGGCCGCACGGCAGTACCCGTTCAGGTCGCTGCGGCGCGGCCGGGGCGCGGCTCGCGGGCGGCAGCGACTGGCCGGTGAGCAGCCCGACCCGCTCCAGGGCATCCATGTCGCGGTGAACCGGGTCGAACCGGGCGGCGACACGCCGGAGTTCCTGCCCGGGGAGCGGCTGGAGCTCGGACCGCGACCCGTTCGCCGGTCCACCGGAGCGCATCGCGGACACATGCGCCGCGCACACATACGTCGGGGGCGCGCGAGTGTACTCGGCCCAGGAGGCATGAGCAGTAACACACATCACGGCCATGTCACGCGTAGATCATTTACGCTCTGGGCAGCCTCGTAGCGCTTCACGGCTCAACTTTCGAGCCACGTAGGCCAGTTCGAGTGCACGGGTGGCTGACAGGCCACCCGTTCGCAGGGACGGGGGGCTCTGCGTACTGTCGCCCGAAAGGAAACACATGCCTCAGGACGTCACGTTCGGCCTGCCCTTCGAGACCCCCGTCACAGAGCTTTCGGGGGCCGCGCGCCCGTCATCCGCCCCGGACCCGGGACATGGACCTGGCGCGCAGCCTCATCGGCGCGGCTGAGGCCGCCCGCCAGGTCCTCGCCCTGCAGCAGAAGCGCTTCGGCGAGGTCGGGCCGTTCACGTAAGGCCGGCGGCGTCACGGACACGTCCGCCGGGCACGCGCGCCCTGTTCCACTTCCCCGGCCGCCAACGCGCCAGTCGGGTCCCTCGCGGTCGTCCGCGGCAGGAGCCGCTGCCGGTCGCGTGCGTCCGGCTGTCCGGCGAGGCCGTAGCGGAAGGGGCCGACGACCGCCGGACACGACTGTTCACGACCACGGTCGGCCCGTTTTGTCATGACCACAGCTTGAAGGAGACCGGTGTGAATTCCCGAGGCGCACGTGCTGTTCCGCAGGCAGCTGCCGAAGGCCTGTTCAGGGCGCAGCCAGGCGCCCAGTTCCAGCCCGTGGAGGGCGGGAACGCCCTGGCCGGCTTCCTGGCGGAACGCATCAAGGGAAGCACTCAGGAATACCGAGAGCGCCAGAACGCCGCGCAGGAACGGCTGGACGCACTCGCAGCCCCCGGCTCCCGCACCACGCTGCACGTGCCGGGAGCCCTCCAACCGGCACCGCGCGCTTTCCTCCCGCCCGACGAGGAGGGCCACGCCAGGCTGAAACGGCTCGACACCGGCCTGCGCATGATCGAGGCGGCCTTCCCCCAGGTCGGCACCGACATCGAGCTCTGCCGGCTGACCTGCGCGATGCTGGAGGGGGCCTGGCGGACCCGGGCGCTCGCCCCGCCGCGCGCGCCGGATCCGACGACCGCCTGCTCCTGCCCGCTGTGTCGTCGGCTGCCCACACCGCCCGCACGCACGCTCGACGACTACCGCTGGCGGCAGAGCGCCGGTCGTCCGCTCACCGTCAAGGCCTGGCCCTACCGCCGGGAACTCGACAGCGTCCTGACCGCTGGATGGATCTGGGTCCGGCAGTTGAACGACCTTGAACGAGACCTCGGCCTCCGCCACCGCTTCGAGGACGACATCCTCGTCTTCCACGAGTACAAGCGCGTGATCGAGACCATCGACACCACGCAGGTCACCCAACTCGTCGAGGGGCGTCTGGCCGAGAGTTTCAGCACCAACAGCGCACGGGCCCTGGTCGGCGGGCTCTACGCGGCCCACAAGCGGTCCGTCGACGAGCACTGGCTGCAACAGCACCACGCGGGCAGCGTCACGCTCCCCCAGACCAACCCGCTCGGCCAGAGCGCCTATGCGACCCTGCAGATGCTGGACTGCCTGTTCTGGCACGTCTCACCCGACACGGAACTCTGGCAGGAGGAACACCTCGCCTCCCTGCTGCTGTGCCGCGTCATCGACGACATGGCCGACGTACGAGTCGACTCCCTCACCGGTGAGATCAGCAACTTCTGGCTCGCCGACCTGCCCACCCACACCAAGGCCTTCTACGCCGCCTGCACGATCGCCCTCATCAAGTACGGCTGCATGCCCGAGGCGCATGAACCGATGTGGAACACCTGGCTGATGAACAGCACCATCGTCTGGATGGGGCTCACAGGCCGCCACGCCCTGTGGTTCGACGGCATCACCGAGGGGCTGCCCCCGGCCGAGGACTGCCCGCTGTGCGACCTGCGGCCCGACCCGTGCGCCGGCATCCTCACCCACGGCACCACCCTCACCATCGGCCCGCGCCCCACCGCACCGGCACTGAGCTCGCGCACCGCCGAGCTGTCCGCACTCTGCCGAGCCCAGTTCCCTGGGACATGGGCCCTCTTCGACGCCGAGCTCCATGCCTTCGAAGCACTGCACGGCCCCTGGCAGGGCAACACCGACAGCACCTGGGAGATCCTGCGACGCACCTACGTCGCCGCCGTGGAGGCATCCATGGACGCACCGTCCCGGGACCGCGCCCGGCAGATCCAACAGGACGCCGGCGCGGTCGGAGCCGAGACCTTCTACACCCTGTACGACCCGCAGACCGGGAGGGAGGACACCGCGCTGCTGTCCTACATGTTCGGCTGCGCCCACCCGCACTTCATCTGGAACGCCACGGGACACCGGCCCACGACCGTCACCGGCGACTGGCTCGACGGCTGACGCCCCGGTCCTGTACCGCAACCAGCGAAGACACCGCTGCCCGGCCGGTCCTCCGGCCGGGCAGCAGCGTGCTCAGACCGGGAACTCGACCGGCAGGCTGTCCAGCCGGGACTCCCAGGTGGAGGCCGTCGAGGTGAGCTCGTCCGCCGGCACGGCCAGCCGCAGGCCCGGCAGCCGGTGCAGCAGGACGTCCACCGCGATCTCGATCATGGACTGCCCCATACCCTGCCCGGGGCACTCGTGCGGGCCCGCGCCGAACGCCAGGTGCGCCTGGTTGCCCTCCACCGAGACACCCGGGTCGGGCCGGACCTCGGGGTCGAGGTTGCCCGGGGCGAGACCGAGCACGAGCAGGTCGCCCGCCCCGATGAGATGCCCGCCCAGTTCGACGTCGCTGGCGGCGAAGCGGCCCGGCAGGACGGTCATCGGCGGGGAGTTCCACATGGCCTCCTCCATCACCGCCGAGATGTTCAGCTGCCCGCCGATCAGCCCGGAGAGCCGGGAGGCGTCGGTCAGGACCAGCCGCAGCACCCGGGCCAGCAGGTTGGTCGTGACCGCCGCGGCGATCATCACCATGCGCAGGTGATCGACGACCTCGTCATGGTCGAGGGCCGCGTGATGGTGCAGCAGGTCGGTGGCGAGGTCGGAGCCGGGCTCGGCCCGCCTGCGCTCGACGAGTTCGCCGAAGATCTCCCTGATCCTGCCGTCGTGCATCACGGCGTCCTCGCCGCCCTTGAGCAGCTCGGCGCAGGACTCGACCAGCCGACGCCCCTCCACCTCGGCGAGCCCGAGTACGCGGCTCATCACGAGCATCGGCACGAAGTCGGCGTAGTCCGCGACCAGATCGGCGCGGCCGACGGCCGCGAACTGGTCGATCTGCTTGTTGGCGAAGTGCGTGGCGTGGCGGCGGATACCACGGCCGACGGCAGCCTGCAGCACGTCGTTGACGGCGCCGCGCAGCCTGCGGTGCGGCTCGCCGTCCTGGGACACGCAGTCAGGACGCCAGGCGAGCATCGGGATCAGGGAGGAGTTCTCCGCGATCCGCCCCTCCCGGTAGTCCCGCCAGGTCCGTGCGTCCCGGGGGAACTGGCTGGGATTGTCGAGCACCCGCCGGCTGTCCCGGTAGCCCAGCACCAGCCAGGCGTGGACGTCGCCCTCCAGGAGCACCGGTGCCACGGAACCGTGCTCCTTGCGCAGCCGCTCGTAGATGCCGAACGGGTCGGTCGCCGCCTCGGGCCCGTACAGCCGGGCCGGCTCGGGCGAACCGTGCGCCACCGGGCAGCCGCGGGGAGCGTCGGGACTGTCGGGGCTCTGGTCGTTCATCGGGGCTCCAGGGCGACGGCGGAGCGTTCCTTCAGATGCCGGATCAGGGCGATCAGGACATCACGGCTGGAGGCCCGGTCACGGGCGTCGCAGGCCACGATCGGGGTGTGCGGGGAGATGTCGAGGGCGTCCCGGATCTCCTCGATGGGGTGCTCCTTGCAGTCCGGGAAGACGTTCAGGGCGATGACGAAGGGCACGTCCTGCCGCTCCATCTCCTCGATGGCCCGGAAGCTGGAGGCCAGCCGCCGGGTGTCCACCAGGACCACGGCCCCGAGCGCCCCCTTGAACAGGCCGTTCCACAGGAACCAGAACCGTTCCTGTCCGGGGGTGCCGAACAGGTACAGCATCAGGTTCTCGTTGAGGCTGATCTTGCCGAAGTCGAGGCTGACGGTGGTCTCCGTCTTGTCCGCGACACCGATGAGGTTGTCGACGCCGACGGTCGCCTGGGTGAGGGTCTCCTCGGTGGTGAGCGGCTTGATGTCGCTGACGGAGCGGACCATGGTGGTCTTTCCGGTGCCGAACCCCCCGGCGATCATCACCTTGACCGAGCGGGTCCCCCCGGCACCGGGGTCGCCGGAATGGTCAAAGCCTTTCAAGTCCACTGAGTACCTCCTGGAGGAGCGCGAGGTCGGGCCCGCGTCCGGCGTGGTGCGCCGGAATGGGATCACGGGCTTCAATACGGCCTGCGTCCAGCAGATCCGCCAACAGCACCGCGAGAATGTTGAAGGGCAATCCGAGATGGGCGGTGAGTTCCGCCACCGACAGCGGATCACGGCAGCGCCGGACTATCTCCTCGTACTCGTGCTGCATCCCCGGGACGGGGGCGGTGCGGGAGACGACGAGGGTGGCCACGTCGAGGCTCGACGCCGACCCGCCCGGTCCGCTGCGTCCCCCGGTGAGGACGTAATAGCGTTCGAGACCGGACGGATCCGTGGGCCGGCGGGGAGCACTCATCCAGAGTGCTCCTCCAGGCGCGGAGAGGTGCCGAGCAGCTCGCCCATCCGCCGTGACAGGTCCCTCATCTGGTGCCCGAGCAGGCCCTGGTCGAGTCCCTCGCGGGCGAGGACCCCGAGATACGTCTCCACACCGGCCCGTACGACGAAGAGGTGACCGCCGTCGACCTCGATCATCGCCAGCCGCAGCTGCCCCGCGTATGTGGGGAACTGCTCCGCGACCGGCTGGGCGAGGGCCTGCAGCCCTGCCACCACGGCCGCGAAGCGGTCCACGTCGTCGGGGTCCTCGGCACCAAAGGAGGTGATGGCCTTGCCGTCGCTGGAGGCCACCAGGGCGAAACGGATCTCCGGGATGCTCTCCACCAGATCACGGAGCGCCCAGCTCACGTCGGTTCCCTGTTGCGTCATGTGGACTAGTCGCTCTCTTCAGTGCGGTGCTCGGCGGACTCGCGGCCGGCGGCGTCATCGGCGCCGGCCGGGGTCGCGGGTACCGCGTCGTCTACGTCTCCGGTCAACTCGGCCTCGCTGTCCGCGGCTTCGTCCGCCACGGGCAGGCGGCCCGCGGTGGCGAAGGCGGCCAGGCCCGCGAAGGACTCCTCGGGCGGGACGGCGGGGAACGCCGTGCCCTCCGTGCGGGCGGTGCGCTCCTCGGGCTGCTCCTCCTCGCGGCGCCGGCTGCGCCGCCGGGGCAGTCCGCCCGGGGTGGTGTCCAGGGCCTCGCCGGACGGTTCCGGCCGGCTGACGGGTTCGGCGGCGACCGGGCCGTGCGCCTGCACCGGGGACGTGGCGGCGGGGGCGGCCGTCACAGGGACCGGAGCGGCGGGGGCCGCGGGCAGCGGGCTGAAGAACTTGTGCGGGATCACGACGACCACCGAGGTGCCGAGCCAGGGCGAGTCCGCGAAGGTGACCCGGATCCCGTAGCGGCGGGCGAGGGTGCCGACGACCCGCAGGCCGATGTTGGCGTCCTCGGAGATGCCCCCGATACCGGGTCCGGCCGCGGTGCCCGCCAGGGAGTGCTCGGCCTCGCGCTTCTTCTCCTCGCTCAGGCCCTTGCCGGAGTCCTGGATCTCGATGCCGACGCCGTTGGGCACCTCCTTGCCGGAGACGACGACCGGCTCGGTGGGCGGCGAGTAGCGGGCCGCGTTGTCGAGCAGGTGCGAGAAGATCAGCGTGAGGTGGTCCACCAGGGAGCCGTCGACGCCGAGTTCGGGCAGATGCCGGACCTCCACGCGGTGGAAGTCCTTGATCCGGCCGATGCCGCCGCGCACCACGCTGAGCAGACGCTGGGGTTCCTGCCACTGGCGGCCCGGCCGGTCCGACCCGCCGAGCACGCCGATGCTCGCGGCGAGCGAGTCGGCGGGACCGAGCTCCTGGTCGAGCTCCATGAGACCGCGGGCCACGGCGGGCAGCCGGCCGTGCTCGCCCTGCATCTCGTGCAGCCGGCCGCGCAGCTTGCTGGTCAGGACGTGGATGCGGTTGCCGATGCTGATCACGGCCTGCTCGGCGGAGGTGGAGCGGTTGAACTCCTCCTCCACGGCGATCAGTGCGGTGCGCAGGATCCGGCGCAAGTCGGCCTGGACGTCCTTGTCGACCTTGGCGCACTGGTCGGTGGCGGGCAGCAGGTCGTCGATGGCATCGCCGTCGCGCAACCGCTTGAGCGCCTCGGGCAGTTGCTCGTCGGCGAGCCGGGAGATGGCAGCCTGCTGGTGCGTGACCCGGTCCCGCCACACCTCGTCCTGCTCGGCGAGCCGGGCCTCGGAGGACGTCGCCTGGTCGGCGAGCCGGTCCTCGTACGCCCGTGCCTGCTCGGCGAGCTGGGTGTCGTAGTGGGCGGTCCGGTCGGCGAGCCGGGCCTCGAAGGCGGACGCCTGCTCACCGAGCTGGGCGTCGAACGCGGCCGACTGCTCGGCGAGCCGGGCCTCCAGCGCGGCGCGCTCGGCGGAGAACTTGCGCTCCAGGCCCGAGACATGCTGCTGCCACTGCTGGGAGTGCTCGGTCTGCGAGGAGCGGAACGCCCCCTCGGCACGGCGCAGTTGACGCTGTGAGCGGACCAGGAGCCGTACGCACACGGAGCTCGCGACGGTGGCCGCCGCGCCTGCGACGGCCGCGGTTATCCGCTCGGAGCTCATGAACGTGGCGGCTACCGTCCCTCCCCCTAAGGCCAGCGGCATCAACCACCAGCTGTACCAGGCGACAGGGGCCCGCGCCGCCGGCGGCGGAGTGGCGAGTTCCATCTGCATCCTTAAGAAACAACACGATCGAACAGCAGCGAACAGGGGCAGTGCGCGAAGGCCGCACTCGGGGGTACACACGGCGGGACGGACCCACCGTGGGGCGCGTCAACTCGCTGTGACGGAAGGGAGCTTATCGGGTTTGAACCCGAAAGGATCAACCGCGACAAGCAAGGGAAGTGAGGGTTCCGTCACGCTCAGCCAGTTGACACCAGAACGGCACATAGGCCGCGCCTCCCGCGACTTCCGGACATGCACCCCACGCTCCGCACCGAAAGCCCCCTCGAACTTCCTGGACACCCGTCCAGCTATAGTGGACACCTGTTCAAGAGATGGGGAGGGTCCGCCGATCATGGAAATCCTGGCGAACGTGCTGGTGGGGCTGGTCGCCGCGCTGCATGCGTACATCCTGGTGATGGAGATGTTCCTGTGGCAGAAGAGCCCGGGGATGCGCTTCCACGGCTTCGACGCGGAGCTGGCCCGGCGGACCGCGCCGCTCGCCGCGAACCAGGGCCTCTACAACGGTTTCCTGGCGGCCGGACTGGTGTGGGGACTGGTCGCGGCCGACCCGACGGGCTTCGCGGCACGGGTCTTCTTCCTGTCGTGCGTGGTGGTGGCCGGGGTGTACGGCGCGGTCACGGCCAACCGGCGGATCCTGTTCGCGCAGGCGCTGCCCGGAGCGCTCGCCCTGGCCGCCGTCCTCGCCGCCCGATGACCGGCCGCCCGGCCGCCGAGGACCCGCGGGCCGCCCGCACCCGGGCACGGCTGCGGGCGGCGCTGCTCGCGGAGTGCGCCGAACGCCCGCTCGCCGAGGCCGGGGTGGCCGCGGTGGCGCGCCGGGCCGGGGTCGGCCGGGCCACCTTCTACGTCCACTACGACGGCCTGCAGGCACTGGCGGTCGACGCCTGCGCCGACGTCGTCCGGGAGGCGGTGGACGCGCTGCACGCCTGGCGCGGCCGGCCGGACCCGGTGCACGCGCCGCCGGCGCTGCGGGAGTTCTTCGCCGGGCTGGCTCCCCGGGCGGCCCTGTACCGCGAGCTGCTCGCACCGGGCGGCGGGGGTCCGCTGGGCCGGGTGCTGCACCGGGACCTGCGGGCCCGCAGCCTCGCCGAGCGGGAACTGGCGGGCGCGGCGGACGCCCCCCTGGTGGCCTCGGCGGTGGCCGCCACCTTCGCCGGGGTGCTGGCCGACTGGCTGCACGGCCTGCTCGACGCCGGCCCGGACGACGTCGCGGACCAGGTCTGGCAGTTGCTGGTCGCCCTGCACATGAGCCGTTGACCGGTCAGTCGCAGGCGAAGCCGCGCCGTTCCCTCGGCCAGGCCTCCACGCCACCGTTGCCGTCCTTGGACGGCGGAGTGGGCGAAACGTTCACGCTGTGTCGCGAGGCCGACGCGGTTGGCACGATCCTATCGAAGCTTGACCATCTTGCCATTTTCCCATCGGGCGCGTCCCGGCAGGCTGGGTGACCATGAACGATGTGAACACGATGCGTGCGGTCAGCCAGGACGTCCTCGGCGGCCCTGAGGTGCTGAAGCTGATCGAGGTGGCCCGGCCGAAGCCGCGCCCCAACGAGGTGCTGGTCCGGGTGCGGGCCGCCGGGCTGAACCCGACCGACTGGAAGCACCGGGAGTCCGGCGGCTTCCTGGGCGAGCCGCCCTTCGTCCTCGGCTGGGACGTCTCCGGCACGGTCGAGGAGACCGGGATCGGCGTCGCCGCCTTCCAGGCCGGTGACGAGGTCTTCGGCATGGTGCCCTACCCGTTCGGCCACGGTACGCACGCCGAGTACGTGATCGTCCCCGCCCGCGCCCTGGTGCCGAAACCGGCCGGGATCGACCACGTCCAGGCGGGAGCGCTGCCGCTGGTGTCGCTGACCGCCTGGCAGGCCCTGGTGGAGTACGCCGACGTCCGGCCGGGGCAGCGGGTGCTGGTCCACGCGGCGGCCGGCGGCGTCGGCCATGTGGCGGTGCAGATCGCCAAGGCGCGCGGTGCCTACGTGATCGGCACCGCGAGCGCCGGCAAGCACGGCTTCCTGCGCGGGATCGGCGTGGACGAGCCGGTGGACTACCGGTCCGTGGACGTGACGGAGACGGTCCGGGACGTCGACGTCGTGCTCGACACGGTCGGCGGTGACACGTCGGTCGCCTCGCTGCGGGTGCTGCGGCCGGGCGGGACCCTGGTGTCGATCCTGCCGGTGGGCTCGCCGGAGCTGTTCCAGGAGGCCGGGCGGCTGGGCGTGCGGGCGGTGCGGATGCTGGTGGACGCCGACCGGGCCGGGATGCGGGCGATCGCCGGCCTGGTCGAGGAGGGGAAGCTGCGCGCCACGGTCGCGGGGACCTTCCCGCTGGCCGATGCCGCCAAGGCGCACGAGGAGGGCGGCACCGGCCGGACCACGGGGAAGCTGGTCCTGGTGACGGACTGACCCGCGCGGGTCAGAAGGTGAGCACGGGCTTGATGGCCTTGCCCGTGCTCATGTCCCGCACCGCCCGGTCGATGTCGGCGAACGGGTAGGTGCTGATCAGCCGGTGCAGCGGCAGCCGTCCCTCGCGGACCAGTTGGACCAGGGTCGGGATGAAGGCCTGGGTCTCGCTGTCCCCCAGGGTGAGGCCGACGATCCGCTTGCCGGCCAGCAACCCGTTGACGTCCAGGGGGACTTCGGTGCCGAAGGGCGGGGCGCCGACCACGACCAGGGTGCCGCGGGCGGCCAGCGCGTCGACGCCCTGGCGCAGGACGCCGACGTTGCCGGTGGTCTCCACGATGCCGTCGGCGCCCGCTCCTCGCGTGATGCGTCCGATGGCCTCGGGCACGTCGTCGCCGGTCGCGTCGACGGTGTGGGTGGCGCCCACCTCCCGTGCCAGTTCCAGGCGTTCGGCCACCCGGTCGACGGCGATGACCGTGGTGGCGGGGGTGAGCGCGGCGGCCATGACGGCCGACAGGCCGACCGCTCCGGCGCCGAGGACGACGATCGTGCTGCCGGCGGCCGGTTCCAGGACGTTCCACACGGCACCGACCCCGGTCTGCACCCCGCAGCCCAGCGGGGCTATCGACTCCAGCGGCACGTCCGGGTCGACCCTGACCAGGCTGCGTTCGTCCACCAGGGCCCGCTCGGCGAAGGAGGACTGGCCGAAGAAGTGCCCGCCGAGCGGCCGGCCGTCCCGGCTGAGGGTGGCGGTGCCGTCGGCGCGCCGGCCGCCGATGAGGTTCAGCGGCAGCCAGGTGGTGCAGTAGGCCGGGTGGCCGCCGTGGCAGTTGCGGCAACTGCCGCAGGAGGTGAAGGACAGCACTACGTGGTCGCCGGGGGCCACCCCGGTGACGGCGGAGCCGACGGCCTCGACGACGCCGGCGCCCTCGTGGCCGAGGACCCCGGGCAGCGGAAAGGGCAGTCCGCCGCTCGCCACGCTGAGGTCGGTGTGGCACAGACCGGTGGCCACCATGCGGACGAGCGCCTCGTACGGCCCCGGCGCGTCGAGTTCGACGTCACTGAGGGTGAAGGGCGCGCCGCCGGACTCGACGACGGCGGCTCGGGTGGGGAAGGACATCGTTCGAACTCCTGGTCTGCGGGGCTCAGTCGAGCGAGACGACGACGGACTTGACTTTGGTGTAGGCGGCGAGCGCCTCGGGGCCGTACTCGCGGCCGAAGCCCGAGGCCTTGACGCCGCCGAACGGGACGGCGGGGTCGAGCATCGCCCAGTCGTTGACCCAGACGATGCCGGCCTGGAGGCGGGCGGCGACGCGGTGGGCGCGGGCCAGGTTGCCGGTCTGGATGCCGGCGGCCAGGCCGTACGGCGTGGAGTTGGCGAGGGCGACGGCCTCGTCCTCGGAGTCGAAGGGCTGCACGGTGAGGACCGGGCCGAAGATCTCGTCCTGCACCACCCGGGAGTCGTTCGGCAGGTCGGCGACGACGGTGGGCTTGTAGTAGAAGCCGCCGTTCAGGTCGAGGCGTTCACCGCCGCAGACGATGCGGCCGCCCTCCTTGCGGGCCAGGTCGACGTACTCCTCGACCTTGCGCAGGTGCTTCTCCCCCGCCATCGGGCCGACCACGGTGGCAGGGTCGCGCGGGTCGCCCACGGGGACGCCGGGGACGGCCTCGGCGAGGATGCCGAGCAGGGTGGCGTAGACCGGGCGGGCGACCAGGAGGCGGGGGCCGCCCATGCAGAACTGGCCGGTGTTGAAGACGAAGGCCTTGATGACCGCGCCGACGGCGTTCTCCAGGTCGGCGTCCTCGAAGACCAGGTGGGCCGCGTTGCCGCCGAGTTCCATGGTGACCGGCTTGAGCGCCTCCCCGGCCGTGCTCGCGACATGCCGGCCGACGGCGGTGGAGCCGGTGAAGGCGACCTTGTCGACGCCGGGGTGGCGCAGCAGGGCCTCGCCCGCGACCGGCCCGGCACCGGTGACCACGTTCACCACTCCGTCGGGGACACCGGCCTCCTGCAACAGCCGGGCCATGTAGAGGGCGCTGAGCGGGGTCTCGTCGGCGGGCTTGTGCACGACCGTGTTCCCGGCGGCGAGGGCCGGGCCGATCTTCGAACCGGCCAGGATGAGCGGGAAGTTGAAGGGGGTGATGGCGGCGACCACGCCGATCGCCTCGCGCCGGGTGTAGGCGAGGGCGTTGAGCGGGACGTCTCGAACGGCGCCGTCCAGGGAGTGGGCGAGGGCGGCGAAGTGCTCGTAGTCGTTGGCCGCGTTGGTGACGTCGACGGCCCCGGCGAGCGTGACGGGCTTGCCGACGTCCAGGCTCTCCAGGGCGGCCAGTTCCTCGGCGTTCTCCCGGATCAGCTCGGCGACGCGGTGCAGCACACGGCCGCGCTCCCGGCCGCTGAGCCCCGACCACTCCCCCGCGTCGAAGGTCTCGCGGGCGGCGCGCACGGCGGCGTCGACGTCGGCGGCCCCGGCCTCGGCGACGGTGGTGATCACCTGGCCGGTGGCCGGATCGGTCACCTCCGTCCGGGCCCCGTCGGCGGCCTCCCGCCACTGTCCGCCGATGAACAGCTGCCCCGGCCCGGTCTCGAAGGTGGTCGTCATTGCCCACTCCCCAGCGTTGATCGCTTAGCCTTCAACAAACAGGATTCCTGTTGGTCGGCAGTCTCATTACGGACAGGATTCCTGTCAATGGTCTAGGGTGAACGCATGGTCGGTACAAAGACACGCCCCTCGCTGCTGTACATGGTCAAGCAGGTGGAGCTGGTGGTGCGCTCACACCTCGACGAGCTGGTGAAACCCGCCGGGGTCACCGCACTGCAGTACACGGCCCTGACCGTGCTGGAGCGCCACGACGGCCTGTCGGCGGCCCAGTTGGCACGCGACTCGTTCGTCACCGCCCAGTCGATGGCCGACCTCGTGCGGTCCCTGGAGACCCGCGGGCTGATCCGGCGCGAGCGCAACCCGCGCAACCGGCGGGAGCTGCTGATCCTGCTCACCGACGCGGGACGCGACCTGCTCGCCGGGGTCGCCGGGCCGGTGCGGGAGCTGGAGGAGCGGATGGTCCGCGAGCTCACCGCACACCAGGAGGAGCAGTTCCGCCAGGCGCTGAGCAAGGCGTGGCACGCGCTCTCCTAGGTGAGCAGCGCTCTCACGTGCCCGTTCCCCGACTGTCGTGCACGCCACAGAAAATGGCGAGCCGAAGCAGCAGACATATGTCAATCGAACATGCTCAAATTCCCTCCATCGAGGGTAACTTGCACTGCGGGGAACGGAATAGAACCGGCAGGGGTGGGAGGTGATGTCGCGGTGCGCCAGGAACCCCGGCAGGATTCCGCGCCGCTCTCCCGGCACCTGCGCGTCCACCAGGACCGCGGCTACACGGTGCTGGAGCTGCGGGGCGAGATCGACATCGCCGCGGCCGCGGAGATCATGCCCCACCTGGACCGGGCGACCGCCCAGGAGGACAGCCGGGTGGTGATCGACCTGCTGGGTGTCGACTTCTTCGACTGCTCGGGGCTGCGGCTGCTCTACCGGGCGCGCAGCCGGGTGCTGGAGCGCGGCGGGGAGCTCCAGCTGGTCTGCACGCACCCGCTGACCCTGCGCGTGCTGAAGGTGACGGGACTGTCGCGGCTGCTGCCGCCCAGGGCGACGCTGGAGGCGGCGCTGGGCCGGCCGGAGGCCACGTCCGGCACCTCGTGACACCGTTGCCAACCTGCTCGTCCGGCGGAACTCCCGCTCCTGGAGCTCCCCCTGTGTATCAGTCCTGCCTCAGCTGTCCCAATCGGCCGACAACGCGGTCTGGCAAGGCCGTTGGCGGGCATGCGTGTCGTTGGAAAGGAGGACCGTCACATGGCGAGTTCCACCAAGGAGAGCAAGGCGAGCTCCACCCAGGAGGCTCCCGTCACGGCCCGGCCCCGGCGCATGCCCGGCTGGGCGAAACTGGTCACCGCGCTGGTGCTGGTGCTCGTGGTGCTGTTCGCCGGGATCAAACTGGCGGTGCTGCCCGGGATCAAGGACCTGTTCGGCACGGAGACGCGCGACAACACCGGCCCGGCGCTGCTCAAGTCCATCCAGGACATGAGCCGTTACGACGCGGCCTCCGGCAACTTCCAGGTCGTCGTGGACCTGGAGAAGGACGCCAAGTACCTGCCCAGCGCGATCCGCGGCACCCGCACCCTGTACGTCGGGGCGGGCACGGTCGACGCCTATGTCGACCTCGGCCGCATCGCCCAGAAGGACGTGACGGTCAACGGCGACCGTACCGAGGCCACCATCCGGCTGCCGCACGCGCAGCTGGGCAAGGCGACGCTGGACCCCGACCACTCCTACGCCGTGTCCAAGCAGCGCGGCCTGCTCGACCGGCTCGGCGACCTGTTCTCCGACAACCCCAACAGCGAGCAGGCGGTGCAGAAGCTGGCCGTGAAGCACATCGACACCGCGGCCAAGGACAGCGGGCTGACCACCCGGGCCGAGACCAACACCACCGACATGCTGGAGGGGCTGCTGCACTCCCTCGGCTTCACGGAGGTGCACGTGTCCTACGGGACGGTGTGACCGCCCCCGCGGTGCCGCCGGCTCAGCCGCCCAGCACCGCGGGCAGGGCGAGCGCGCCCAGCGCGGCCGCGCCGACCAGCAGCCAGGCCACGTAGTCCCCGATGTGCCCGGACTGCAGCCGGCGCAGCGGCAACGCCCGGTCCGGGGCGACCAGCAGGCCGGGGCGGATGACCGCAAGGGCGGCGAGGCCCACGGCGAGGAGGGTGGAGAGACAGCCCAGCAGGACCCCGGCCGTCGTCCAGTGGACGGCGGCCGGGGTCCCGCCCGTTCCGGCCGCGGTGACGGCTCGGGACAGCACCTCGGGGAAGCCGGGGGCGACACCGACGGCGACACCGACGGCGAGGGCGCCGGCCAGCAGGACCGCGGGGACGAGGGTCATGGTGACCGGGATCCGGCCCAGCCTGCCCTCCGTCTCGGGCTCCTCACCGGTCCCGGTGGTCTCGTAGGCGGCGCCCTGAGGCGGCGGGGCGCCGAGGCCGAGGAAGACCCGGGCGCCGACCCGCAGCACCGCGCCCGCCGTCACCGCCGACGCGAGGACGAACAGCACCGTGAGCGGTCCGCCCACCGCCTCCTCGGCGACCGCCTTGCCGATGCCGGTGCCGAACGGCGGCAGCCCGGCCAGGGCCAGCCCGCCGACGCCGAACAGGACGCCCACCGTGCGCAGATCGCGGCCCTTCCCGTGCAGCGCGCGTTCGTCGACGTTGCCGTAGCGGTCCAGCAGGATGCCCGTGCACGCGAACAGGGCGGCCTTCACGCCCGCGTGCCCGAGGATGTAGAGCGCGGCCCCGTCGTCGCCCTCGGGGGTGAGGACGCCCAGGGCGACGAGGAAGAGCCCGGTGTGCGCGACCGTGGAGTTGGCCAGCAGCCGTTTGATGTGCCGCTGGTGCCAGCACATCACCGCGCCGACCACGGCCGTGAGCACGCCGAGGACGACCAGGGCACGCTCCAGGTCGGCCGCCGGGATGCCGCCGGGTCCGGCGAAGACCGTGCCGTACACCCGCCACACTCCGTACGCGCCGAGTTCCACCATGACCCCGGAGAGCAGCATGCACACCGGGGTGGGGGCGACGGCGTGGGCGTCGGGGAGCCAGAGGTGGAAGGGGGCGGCGGCGGCCTTGGTCAGCAGCGCGGTGAGCACCAGCACGAACGCGGCGAGGACCAGGGCGTCGGGGCGGCCGTGGGCGTCCAGGCCGCGGCCGATCCTCGACAGGGCCAGTTCGCCGGTGCGGGCGTACAGCAGTCCGATGCCCGTCAGCATCGCGTACGCGCCGAGGGAGTTGACCACGCCGAAGGTCAGCGCGCCCTGCACCGCCTTCGCCTCGTCGATGCGGTAGCCGGTCAGCGCGTAGGCGACCACGCTCATCAGCTCGAAGAACACGAACATGTTGAACAGGTCGCCGGCGATGGCGAACCCGCACATGCCGGCCTGGAAGGCCAGCATCAGCGCCGGGTAGGAGCCGGCGTGGCCGCGTGGCGGCTCCTCGAAGTAGTGCCAGGAGTACACCAGGGCGGCGAGCGTCAGCAGGGAGACGAGCGCGGCCATGCCGAGGGCAGGTCCGTCCCCGACCACCAGGATTCCGACGCTCTCCCCGTGGACCGGGAGCCAGCCGCCCACCCACTCGGTCAGCGGGGGCGAGGAGTGCAGCAGCAGGACCAGGGCGAGGGCGCAGGTGCCCGCGCAGACCGCGCAGGCGAAGCTCTCGGCGACGACCCTGGGCAGCCGGCGCCCCGCGGCCACCAGCAGGGTGGCGCCGAGCAGGGGGCCGGCCGCGAGCAGCGGGAGCAGGTGGTGCATCAGCCGCGCAGCTCCGTCAGTTCGTCGGGGTCGACCGTGCCGTGCCGCTTGGCGATCTGGAGGACGAGCGCGAGCAGCAGCGCGGTCACGGTCGCGCCCACCACCACGTCGGTGAGGGCGAGGGCCTGCACGACCGGGTCGACCAGCGGCCGGCTGCCCGGCTTCAGGTCGGAGAAGACGGGCGCGGTGCCGCCGTCGCGGTAGCCGACGGCGAGCAGCAGGACGTAGGTCGAGGACTGGACGACGGCCAGACAGCCGACGGCGTGGATCAGGTTCCGGCTGGTGGCCAGGCCGTAGCAGCCGGTCAGGAAGATCCAGACGGCGACCAGGTAGGGGAAGACGTGCAGCACGGAGTGTGTCACCGCGGGCTCAATTCGCGTTCTCCTCCTCGATCTCGACGGCCTGGTCGAGGAAGCGGGCGAGCAGCACCACGACCGCGCTCGCCACCTCCATGCCGATGGCCGCGTTCAGCAAGGGGACCGTGCCGCCGGACGACAGCGTGTTGAAGGTGCCGTACGGCAGCAGGGTGTTGGCCAGGAAGGCGGTGCCCGCCAGGACGCCGGCCAGGCCCAGGACCAGGTAGGAACAGGCCGCGAGGGAGTCGGCGACCTCGAAGACACCGATGGGGCGGACGCGTTCGAGGGCGCCGTAGTCGGCGCCGAGGTACAGCAGGTGCAGCGCGGTCGCGGCGACCACCCCGCCCTGGAAGCCGCCGCCGGGGCTGAGCTGACCGTGCGCGATGACGTACAGGCCGGTGACCAGGGCGACGGGCAGCACGAGCAGGGCGTAGCGCCGGACCGGCACGGACACTTCGGTGGGCTCCGGGCGAGCGCGGTGTTCGTCCTGGTTCTGGCGGAGCAGGACCACGCAGCCGAGGACGGCGGCGAAGAGGATGCTCATCTCGCCGAGGGTGTCGTAGGCGCGCTGGTCGAAGTTGACGGAGGAGATGACGTTGGCGGTGTGCCGGGCGAGGGAGGCACGCACGGCGCGGTCGCCGTAGGGGTGGCGGGTGCCGCCGAAGCCGGGCAGGTCGAAGCAGGCGGCGACCAGCAGCGCCGCCAGGCCCGCGCCGCCGACGGCCAGCACCCGGAGCCGGAAGGAGCGGCTCACTTCTCGTCCTCCTTCCCGCGCCGCCGCACCCTGCGCACCGACAGCATGATCAGCAGCGGGGTCAGCGCCGAGCCGACGGCGAGCTGGGAGAGGCCGACGTCGGGGGCCTGGAGCACGGTGAACACGACGCCGAGGAACAGCCCGAGCAGGGACAGCACCAGGGCCTGGCGGGCCGGGTCGCGGGTCGCCACGGCCGCGGTGGCCGCGCCCGCGGTGAGCAGCAGGGCCACGGCGATCACCGCGTCAGCCACCGCGCACCCCCCGGAAGCCGCCGGACAGCGCCCGGGAGGCGACCACGTTCCCGCCGGTCAGCAGGGCCCCGATCACCAGGAGTTTCACCATCGCCCGGCCCGGCCCGGTCGCCACGCACAGGGCCACCACGACGGCCGCGTCCACCCCGACCGTGGTCCAGGTCAGGCCCCAGGCGGCGGCCCGGTCGTCCGCCAGGTCGTCGGCGAGCAGCCGGGCGAAGACCAGGGTGCCGACCGGGCCCAGCACGGCCAGCAGCAGGCCGAGGTCGACGTAGGACGTACGGTCGTAGCCCTGGGCGAGCAGCAGCAGACTCGCGCAGACCACCGAGGTGGAGAGGTTCTGGGCGACCACGCGGCGGCTCAGCGGGCCGGTGGCCACGCCCCACAAGGCGGTGCCCGCGCCCGCCGCGAGCAGCACGGTCGCCGCCAGGATCCAGCCGTTCACCGCCAGTCCACCGCCCGCCGGCCGGCCCGTGCCACCAGCGCGCCGATCGCCGCCGCGCTCGCGCCGACGATCCGCTCCAGGGTGTCGACGGTGCTGACGAACACCAGCCAGAGCAGGGCGAGAACGGCCCACCACGCCAGCAGTTCGGCCGCGGCGCCGAGCGCCGTGCGCCTGGTCATACGCCGCCTCCTCGGTCGCCGTGCGGCGCCATGTCCGATTCGTCGCTTCTTCGCCGCTCGTGCATCCAAGCACCGCGACCGTCGCCGGGGGCGGCGGCACGCGGGAACGCAGCCGGAGTGCCCAGGGAGCGCGCCCGGAAACCAGCGGTCTGCTCCAGCCGCCGCCCGGGACCCGGCATCGCTCGGCGTTTCGGGGGTAACTGGGCTACCACGCCGCAAGGTTGGGGAGAGTGGAGGACTGAATGGCCAGCGCCGCCTCGCGCCTGCGCAGCACCAAGGGCGAGACCACCGAGGAGACGAAGAGGGACGGGGACACGGGCACGAGGGCGGGGCTGTTCGGCAGGGCCGCACGCGTCGTCGGCGTCCGCGGCGACCAGCCGGGCGCCGCCGCGAAGGGAGACGGTAGCGGGAAGAAGGGCACCCTCGGGCGGGTGCGCCGTTCCGGCACCGGGGGCGACACCGCCGGACCGGGCGGCACGGCCGAGCCGGCGGTCACCGGGAAGACGGGTCTCCTGGGCAGGCTGCGCCGCTCCGGCACGGCGGGCGGCGCCGCCGCTCCGGGCGGCACGGCGCCCGGGGAGGCCGGGAGGACCGGTTTCCTCGGCAGGCGGCGTGGCTCCGGCGCGGCCGGCGGGACGGCCACCGCGCGCGGGGCGGGCGGCACGGCGGAACCGGCCGCCCGGAAGACCCTCCTCGGCAGGAAGCGCGCGGCGGGTGAGGCGGACGCCTCCGCCGCCAGGACCGGCACCGAGCGTCGCCCGCTCCCCCTCCCCCTGCGGTTGCTGGCCATGGCCTGCGCCTTCGCCGCGATGGTCGCCTTCGCCGTCGTCCTGGCCGATCTGACCCTGGATCCGTCCCCGGCGTCCGTGTCGATCGCCCACACCAACCTGCATCCCGGCGCCACCCTCAAGATCTATCTGGACCAGCCCGGGTTCCGTGACGCCGTGAAGCAGATCGGCGGGAACATCCTGCTCGGCGTCCCGTTCGGGATCCTCGTGCCGGTCCTCGCGCCCGGCGCCCGGGGCGTGCTGCGGGTGCTGCTGCTGACCGCGATCGTGATGCTGCTGGTGGAACTGGCGCAGGGCGCGCTGGTCACCGGCCGGGCGTTCGACGTGGACGACGTCATCCTCAACACGACGGGGGCGCTGGTCGGCTGGCTGCTGCTGGGCCGGCGGCTCGGCCGGGCGGTGCACGCCCGCAAGCCCAAGGGCTGAGCCGGCGGGACGGCCGGGTCCGGTCCGGCGGGCACCCGCGGCTTGTGGGCGGTTGCTCCCGCAGTTCCCCGCGCCCCTGATGGGGGCGCGGGGAACTGCGTGATCCGTCCCCACCGGCCGACACCCGTTTTCGCACAGTGGTCCGTACCAACCTCTTGACGCCCCCTTATCTCACTCCTTAAATCAAGAGGCGACGCCTTCACCCCCCACCCTGGCCGGAAGGAACAGCCGTGGCCTCCCCACGATCGCTCCGCAGATGTCTGTTCGCCGCACTCTCCGCTGCGCTGGTCGCCACGGCGGCCGTCGGCCCCGCACGTGCGGCGGCCGCGCCCCCGTCCGCCGACGCGAGCGCGGCCGCCGTGACCTTCTCCGACACCTTCGACGGACCCGCCGGTTCGCCGGTCGACTCCTCGAAGTGGACGCTGGAGACCGGCGACAACGTCAACAACCACGAGCGCGAGTACTACACCTCCGGCACCCACAACGCGGCCCTCGACGGCCAGGGGCACCTGGTCATCACCGCCAGGAAGGAGAACCCCGCCGACTACCAGTGCTGGTACGGCACCTGCCAGTACACCTCGGCCCGGCTGAACACCGCCGGGAAGTTCAGCGCCCAGTACGGGCACGTCGAGGCCCGCATGAAGATCCCGCGCGGGCAGGGCATGTGGCCGGCGTTCTGGATGCTCGGCACCGACATCGGGTCGGCGGGCTGGCCGAACTCCGGCGAGATCGACGTGATGGAGAACGTCGGCTACGAGCCGTCGACCGTGCACGGCACCATCCACGGCCCCGGCTACTCCGGCTCCAACGGCATAGGCGCGGCCTACTCACTGCCGAACGGCCAGGCCTTCGCGGACGGCTTCCACACCTTCGCGGTCGACTGGGCACCCGGGTCGATCACGTGGTCGGTCGACGGCACCGTCTACGAGACCCGCACCCGCGCCGACGTGGGCGGCAACACCTGGGCGTTCGACAAGCCGTTCTTCCTGATCCTGAACCTGGCCGTGGGCGGCTACTGGCCCGGCGACCCGGACGGCTCCACCGCCTTCCCGGCGCAGCTGGTCGTGGACTCGGTGTCCGTGACGACCAGTGACAGCGCGGCCGGGGTCGCGATCAAGGGCCTGGCCGGCAAGTGCGTGGACGTGGCCGGTGCGAACCCCGCCAACGGCACGCCCGTGCAGCTCTACGACTGCAACGGCACCGCCGCCCAGCAGTGGACGGTCGGCGGCGACGGCACCGTCCGCGCGCTCGGCAAGTGCCTGGACGTCACCGGCGGCGGCACGGCGGACGGCACGGCCGTCCAGCTCTACGACTGCAACGGCACGGCCGCCCAGAGGTGGGCCGTCTCCTCGGCGCACGACATCGTGAACCCGCAGGCGAACAAGTGCCTGGACGTCACCGGCAACAACCCGGCCAACGGCACCCGGCTGCAGATCTGGACCTGCACCGGCGGCGCCAACCAGAAGTGGACGGTCGGCTGAGCCCAAGGGCTCGCCCCTAGCGGCGCGACGGGCGGGGCGTCCAGGTGAACTTGTCCCCGCCCACCCAGCGGACCACGGCCGGATCGTCCAGGTCGTGGACCTTGATGCCGTAGGAGGCGGCGACCTCCAGCACGTCCGTGATCGTGCGCGCCTTGCAGACCACCTCACCGTCGATCTCCACGATGCGGAAGGGCGGGGCGCCGGGCTTGCCGGTCATGACCCCGAGCACCAGGATCCGCGGCTGGGAGATGAACGGGCTCGCTATCTCGGTCATGCAATCGAGGGTAGATCTCCCCGGGCGGAAGTGACCGGCCTGAGTCACCCTGACGGTGGAGGTGGCCATGGACCCCGTCGAGGCGCTGGAACGCATCGCCTTCCTGCTGGAACGGTCGCTGGCGCCCACCTACCGGGTCCGCGCCTTCCGCACCGCCGCCCGGGTGCTGGCCGCCCTGCCCTCCGACGAGGTGGCCGCGCGGGCACGCGCCGGGACGCTGGAGTCGCTGCGGGGCGTGGGCCCGAAGACGGCCCAGGTGGTCCACGAGTCGCTGGCCGGAGATTTGCCCGGATATTTGCGCGTACTTGAGGAAGAGGCGGCCGAACCCGCCACCGGTCCCGGGTCCGGGCTGCGGGAGCTGCTGCGCGGGGACTGCCACCTCCACTCGGACTGGTCCGACGGCGGCAGCCCGATCGAGGAGATGGGCCGTACCGCGGCGGCCCTCGGGCACGAGTGGGCGGTGCTCACCGACCACTCCCCGAGACTCACCGTGGCGCGCGGGCTGTCCCCGGAACGGCTGCGGGAACAGCTGGACGTGGTGGCGCGGCTCAACGCCTCCTGGGTGCCGTTCCGGCTGCTCACCGGCATCGAGTGCGACATCCTGGAGGACGGCTCGCTGGACCAGGAGCCGGAGCTGCTGGAGCGGCTCGACGTGGTCGTCGTCTCCGTCCACTCCAAACTGCGGATGGACGCCCGCGCGATGACCCGGCGCATGGTGACCGCCGTCCGCGATCCGCACGCCGATGTCCTCGGCCACTGCACGGGCCGCCTGGTCACCGGGCGGGGCCGGCCGGAGTCGGAGTTCGACGCCGACGAGGTGTTCGCCGCCTGCGCCGAGTCCGGTACCGCCGTGGAGATCAACAGCCGCCCCGAGCGGCTCGACCCGCCCCGCCGGCTGCTGCGCCGGGCCGTGGACGCCGGGGTGCTGTTCTCGATCGACACCGACGCCCACGCCCCCGGCCAGCTGGACTGGCAGATCCTCGGCTGTGCCCGCGCCGAGGAGTGCGCGGTGCCCGCCGGCCGGGTGGTGACCGCCTGGTCAGCCGAGGAGTTGCTGGCCTGGACCCGGGAAGGACGGCTCCCGGCGCGCGTGAGCGGCGCCTGACGCGGTACCCGGGACCGAACGGACCGAACGACAGGAAGGGGCACCGCGCGATGGACCGGGCCGCCGTGTTCGACGTCGACGGGACACTCGTCGACACCAACCACCTGCACGTCACGACCTGGTGGGAGGCCTTCCGGCAGGCCGGTCACCGGATCCCCATGCACGCCGTGCACCACTCCGTCGGGCTCGGCTCCGACGACCTGATCGCCCATCTCCTCGGTGAGGACCGCGACACCGGCCAGGACGACGAGCTCAGTGCCGCGCACACCGCGCTGTACGGGCAGTTCTTCGACCGGCTGGCGCCGCTGCCGGGCGCCGGCGAACTGCTGCGGCGGCTGCACCAGGACGGCTGGCGGGTGGTGCTGGCCACCTCGGCGAGCGGCCCCGAACTGGCCGCGCTGCGCCGCGCCATCGACGCCGACGACGCCATCGCCGCCACCGCGAGCGCCGATGACGTGACCCAGGGCAAACCGGCGCCGGAGCCGGTGGAACACGCCCTGGAGCTGGCCGGCGTGCCGGCGGACCGGGCGGTGTTCGTCGGGGACACGGTGTGGGACATGCGGGCCGGCACCAAGGCCGGGGTGCGCTGTGTCGGGGTCCTGTGCGGCGGGATCCCCCGCTCGGACCTGGTGGCGGCCGGCGCCGAGGAGATCTACGCCGACCCCGCCGACCTGCTCGAATCGCTGGCGGACAGCCCCTTCGCCGCCGGGTGACCGGCATCACCTGCCGGGCCGGAACAGCCGGCGGCGGTCGTCCGTTGAACCAGCCGTGGGCACGGACGGGACAGTGTCCCCGGGCCTCACCATCTGCCCACAGGGACGATCGTCCGGCTGAAGCCCTGTGGAGCCCTTCGCCGCGAGGCGACCGCCGTCCGCGCCCATCCCCTAGGCCGCCCCGGCCGCGAATCCCCCGTCGCGGCCGGGGCTCTCCCCTGTCCGGGGGCGGTTCCCCGGGCCCCGGAAGCGTCCGCTTGAGACGGCGAGCTGTTCGCCGTGCACCTCGACCGGCTCGGCCGCGACGCGGGCGTACGGGCCTTCGCCCTGCATCCCGGCGGCATCATGACCCCGCTCCAGCGGCACATCCCGCTCGCGGAGAAGATCTGGCGTGGCCGGGTGGACGAACAGGGCAACCCGCTGGAGGTCGCGGGCCTGAAGACGCCCGAGCAGGGCGCCGCCACCCAGACCTGGGCGGCCACCTCGCCGCAGCTGGCCGGTATGGGCGGGGTGTACCTGGAGGACTGCGGCATCGCCGAACCCGCCGCGGAGGGCGAGACGGCCGGTGTGCGGTCCTGGGCGGTCGACCCGGAGCAGACGGCCCGGCTGTGGGACCTGTCGGCGCAGCTGACCGGCGTGAACGCGTTCGCCTGAGGCGCCCGGTGTGCCGGCCCCGGCACCCGGGTACCCGGGGCGGATCCGCCCGCGAGAGGAGCCGAAGGTGAACACCTCAGCGTCCCGCAAGATCGTGGTCACGGGAGCCACCGGAAACATCGGCACGAGTGTGCTGCGCGCGCTGGCCGACGACCCGGGCGTCGGCTCGGTCCTGGGACTGGCCCGGCGGACCCCCGGCGAGGCGCCGCCGATGACGCGGTTCTCACGGGTCGACATCGGCTCCGAGCAGGCACCGCTGGCCGACCTGTTCGCGGGCGCCGGCGCGGTGGTCCATCTCGCCTGGGCGTTCCAGCCGACCCGCGATCCGGCGCGGACCTGGAGCACCAACGTCCTCGGCGGCATCCGGGTGTTCGAGGCGGTGGCGGCTGCCGGGGTGCCGGTGCTGGTGCACGCCTCCTCCGTCGGCGCGTACGCGCCGGGTCCCAAGGACCGGGCGGTGGACGAGTCCTGGCCGACGCACGGCTGGCCGGACGCCGCCTACTGCCGGGAGAAGGCGTACCTGGAGCGGACGCTGGACGTCTTCGAGCGCGACCATCCCGAGGTGCGGGTGGTGCGGATGCGCCCGGCGTTCCTGTTCAAGCGGGAGTCGGCGAGCGAGCAGCGCCGGATCTTCGGCGGCCGGCTGCTGCCCGGCCCGCTCGCCCGGCCCGAGCTGCTGCACTTCCTGCCGGACGTGCCCGGCCTGCGGGTGCAGGCGCTGCACACCGACGACGCGGCGGAGGCGTTCCGGCTGGCCCTGGCCACCGACGTCCGGGGCGCCTTCAACCTGGCCGCCGACCCGCCGCTGGACGCGGGTGTGCTGGGCGAGCTGTTCGGCGCGCGTCCGGTCCGGCTGCCGCGTACGGCGGCCCGGTCGGCGATCGCCGCGGCGTGGGGGCTGCACCTGCTGCCGGCCTCGCCGCACCTCTTCGACGCGGTCCTGCGGCTGCCGCTGATGGACTGTGGCCGGGCCCACGAGGAACTGGGCTGGCGGCCGAGCCGCACCTCCACCGAGGTGCTGCAGGAGTTCCTGGCGGGCATGCGGGACGGCGCGGGGGCACCGACGGAGCCGATGCGGGGCCGCAAGGTCGGCTAAGGCCTGGGGGCCGACGTGCGGTGTGCAGGCCGTACGTCGGCTGCGGCGCGGTGGTGGCTGGGCGCGCAGTTCCCCGCGCCCCTGAGGGGGCCCACACGTGGCGTTGCCGGGCGCCGCGCCGTTGTGGCCGGGCGCGCAGTTCCCCGCGCCCCTGACGGGGCACGCACGCGATGTCATCGGCCGCCGCGCCGTCGTGGCTGGGCGCGCATGACGGGGCACGCATGCGATGTCGTCGGCCGCCGCGCCGTCGTGGCTGGGCGCGCAGTTCCCCGCGCCCCTGACGGGGCACACAGGTAGCGTCGCCGGGCGCCTCGCCGTCGTGGCCGGGCGCGCAGTTCCCCGCGCCCCTGGCGGGGCACGCACGCGCCGTCGGGGCTGGGCGCGTGGTTCGCCGCGCCCCTGGCGGGGCACGCACGTGGTGGTGTCGGGTGGGGTGGGTCAGGCCGAGGGTTCGTCGGGGGTGGGGTTCTCGACCGGCTCCGTCTGGGGGGCGCCCCCGTCGGTGTCCTCCTGCGGCTGTCGGCTCTCCGCGGCCTCCCACGGGTCCTGGCCGGGTCCCGCCTGCTGGTCCGGCAGATCCCGGGGTACCGGCTTGCCGTCCTGCTTGCCGCCCACGGCGTACTCCCCTCGCGTCGTTCCGAGGCCCTCGTTCCGGGCGACAGGCGAGTACCGCGACGGAACCGGGCGAAACGTCGGCTCAGCGTGGGCTGCGCTCCTCCAAGGCCGTGCGCCAGGCGGGGAGCCGGTCCTCGGTGACCGGTTGCGCACGGCGGCCGCCGCGGCCGAAAAAGTCGGCGAGGGGCAGGATCGCCGCCCCGACGGTGACCGCGTCCGGACCGAGCCGGCCGAGGTCGATGGTGACCCGCTCGGCGGGGTGGCGCAGCGCGTACGTCGTCGCGTACCGGCGTACGGCGGGCAGGAAGCGGGCGCCCAACTGGAGTCCGGCCCAGCCGCCGATCAGTATCCGCTCGGGCTGGAAGAGGTTGATCAGGTCGGAGAGGCCGGCGCCCAGGTACTCAGCGGTCTCCTCCAGGACGGCGAGCGCGACGGGGTCGGGCTCGGTGCCCTCCGGCGGATAGGCGGCGGCGAGCATCGCGGTGAGCGCGGACTCCTCGTCGAGGCCCTCGGCCGGCCGGCCGCCCTCCTCGCGCCAGCGGGCGAGCAGCGACTCGGCGCCGGCGTAGGCCTCCAGGCAGCCGAGCGCACCGCAGCGGCAGCGGCGGCCCCGGACCCGTACGGTCAGATGGCCCCATTCGACCGCCCGGCCGTTCTCCACGTCCGGGGTGACCAGGCAGGCGCCGACACCGGAGCCGAAGAGCACCACGACCGCGTTGTCCGCGCCGCGCCCGGCGCCGAACCACATCTCGGCCTGGCCCAGGGTCTTGGCGCCGTTGTCGATGAAATACCGCACCGATTCCGGGAGCCGGCAGCCGGTGCGGAGCAGCTCCTCCAGCGGGACGGCGTGCCAGCCGATGGTCTGGCCGTGCACGACGGCGCCCCGGTCCTCCGTGTGCTCGACGATGCCGGGGACGCCGACGCCGACGCCCAGGAGCAGCTCGGGCGAGGCGCCCTCGGTGGCGAGGACCTCGTCGATGCCGTCCCGCATGTGGCCGACGATCACCTCCACGTCGTACCCCTGCTGCTCCAAGGGGCGCTCGACGCGGGCCAGTTCGGTGAGGTTGAGGTCGAACAGCTCGACCCGGACCCGGGTCTCGCCGACGTCCACGCCGATCATGTGCCCGCTGTGCGGGGCGACGCGGAGCAGGGTGCGGGGGCGGCCCCCGTCGGAGTCGACGCTGCCGGCCTCCTCGACGAGGCCGTCGGCGACCAGGTCGGCGACCACGTTGCTCACCGAGCCGGAGCTCAGGCCCGTGGCCGGGCCCAGTTCGAAGCGGCTGAGCGGGCCGTCGAAATAGAGCCGCTGCAGCACGGCCGTGCGGTTGGCCCTCCTGAGGTCGCGCACCGTGCGCCCGTTACGCCCCGCCATGTGGCTCCCTTCACGAACCCTGCCCGACCTGCAACATACTCCTTCAGGGGGCGGGAAGCGATATTTTCCCAACCCTTAGTTCACGATGTGAGTGAAGGGGGTCGGGAGAACAGGCGGATGCGGGAGGCGCCGCGCGGGCGCGGTCGGCGTCGATCAGCTCGACACGTGTCCATCCTGCACAGAACGGCCGTCCGCCACCAGGGAGTCGAGCGATTCGCCAGAATCTTCCCGGACGGCGCGCTCAGGCCGTGCGGCGGCCGCCGGCCCCGCGGAGCGGGCGGTGCCCGCACCTTCCGGGGCACCGAAGCGGGCCAGGGTGTGCCAGACCATCTTGAGGTCCTGGATCCCGTACCGGCCGGTGCGGGCGGCGGCACCGATGATCCGGGGGTCGACGACGCCCTGCTCGGCGATCGCGGCGCCGAGTTCGGCGTACTCCGGGCCCCGGTAGCCGGCGTGCCGCCGCAGGTCGGGCACGGTGAGCCGGTAGCCGGGGTGCCATTCGACCGGGAACGGCAGCCGGCCGGCGGCCACCGCCACGGGCGTGCCCCGGTAGCAGGCGTCGAGCACCAGCGCCTCGACGTCCCGGTCGAGCCGCACCCCGCCGTGCACCTGGGTCTCGATGTAGTCGTCGAGGGCGTCCCGCTCGTCGGCCTCGGCCAGCGCGAGCAGGTGCGTGCCGGCCGCCACCCCGAAGTCCGTCGGCTCGGCCGCGCTGTCGGGGTAGCAGAAGGTGGCGCGGTGCAGGACCGGCCCGGCCAGGCGCAGGTGCGAGGAGCCGAACCGGGGGGCCGCGCCGACCACTTGGCGGCGGAAGTTCAGCGCTCCGTACACCGGCCGCTCGTGCGGGTCGGCGTCGTCGTAGGTCCCGCCGAACATCCGGCTCTCCCAGCGCCGGCGGTCGCCGCCGGGGTGCGCGGTGAGCCCGCCGTTGCTGGTGCCGGTGACGAACTGGGAATGGTAGGCGCCGTCCCGGGCGAGCGCCTCCAGGATCGGCAGACCGGCCGAGAGCCGGTCGGGGTGGAAGTTCAGGGTGATGCGCAGGCCGGGGTCGAGCGGCGGCCCCGCGGACCGTGCGGCCACATGGCGCAGTGCCGCAGCCCCCCGTGCCGCCCCGGCGCCCGCGCGTCCCATCGGGCTGCCCCCGTCTCCGCCGGGAGCCCCCGCCGCCCCCGTCCGATGCCGGCCGACCCTAACCGATCACCGCGGGCCCGGTCACGGCCGTTTCGGCGCGGGCCGGGGGGCGGGGCCGGCCGATTCGGGTACCGCGCGGGATCCGCGCGGCGCTCGGGGTGAGGGACGCCACGTCATCCACTCTGGTCAGCCGGACCCTGGCGCGAGAGTGATCTGTGGACAATACGTTCGGCGTGACACGGGAGCGGGAACAGGCCAAAGAATGCAACACGTACGGAAGTGGGCCGAGGGGCTTTCGCGGCTGCTGCGCCGACACCGGGACCCGGTGGTCGTCCAGACGCTGCGGTCGGCCACCGCGGCCACGATCGCCTATGTCGTCGCGCTGCACCTGAGCCCGGAACCGGCCCCGCTCACCGCTCCGCTCACCGCGCTGCTGGTCGTCCAGGTGACCCTGTACGCCACCCTGACCAACGGTTTCCGCCGGGTCAACGCGGTGGTGGCCGGTGTGCTGGTCGCCATCGCCTTCAGCCAGCTGGTCGGGCTGACCTGGTGGAGCCTGGCCCTGCTGATCGTGGCCTCACTGGGGGTGGGGCATCTGGTGCGGGTGGACGAGTACATCCCGGAAGTGGCGATCAGCGCCATGCTGGTGCTCGGGGTCACCACCATCAGCAGCACCGCGTGGGCGCGGATCGTGGAGACCCTGATCGGCGCGGTCGTCGGCATGGGCTGCAACCTGCTGCTCCCGCCCCCGGTGTGGGTGGACGCGGCCGGCGAGTCGATCGAGGGCCTGGCCCGACGGCTGCGGCAGTTGATGTTGCGGATGGGCGAGGAGGCGGCCGAGATCATGCCCTGGCAGCAAGCCGCCGCACGGCTGCACGAGGCCCGCCGGCTGGACCACGCCATCATCGAGGTGGACGCGGCGCTGCGGCAGGCGGAGGACAGCCTGCGGCTGAATCCACGGGTCAGGGAGGGCCTGCTGCACCGGGTGGTGCTGCGCACCGGCCTGGACACGCTGGAGATCTGCACGGTCGTGCTGCGCGTGCTGGCCCGGACCTTCACCGACCTCGCCAAGGCCCGCGAACCCGAGCCGCTGTTCGCCTCGGACACGGGCGCGGCCGTCGAGCAGCTGCTGTCCCAGGTCGCCGACGCGGTGGTGAGCTTCGCGGTCCTGGTGACCACCAGCATCAGCGAGAACGCCGAGTCGGCGGAGGACCGGCTGGCCGCCGAGCTGCACACCGCCGTCGGCACCCGCGACAAGCTCGCCGACCTGCTCCGGGAGGAGATCCACCGCGACGACCGGAACTGGCAGCTGCTGGGCGCCGTCCTCACCGAGGTCAACCGGCTCCTCGACGAGCTGGACACCGAGCACCGCACCCGCCGCCTGCTGGAGGAGCTGGACCGGGTCTCCGGCGAGCAGCGGGCCAAGCGGCCGTGGCTGACCTGGCTGAGGGAGCGCGTGGGCGTGCCGGAGCGACTGCGGCGGAACCAGGGCGGTGCTGCGAGGCGTTCTCCGTCACAGAGGGGGAAGGGGGCACGCCGATGACGGACACGGCGGTACGGATCGACGGGAACACGCTGCGGCTGCCGGGCGGGGTGGCGGTGCGGTTCGTGCGCACCCTGCGGCTGCCGGAGACGGGCACGCATCCGCTGCCACCGGGGCTCGGCGAGTTCCCGGTCCGGCGGGTGGCCGACCACCCCGACACGGTTCCGGCCGAGTGGCGGGCGCGGGGCGGGGTGATGCTTCCGGTGTACCTGCGCGAGGCGATGTGGCTGAGCTTCGCGGGCACGACGCGGCCGGCGGCACTCCAGGTCGGGGTGGGCAAGGTGTGCGCGGTGTCCGGCAGGCCGTGGAGCGACCGGCTCTCGCAGCGGCCGCAGAACTACCTGACGCTCCCCCGCCAGCCGTGGCTGGACGGCATCAACTCCGGGACGGGCACGGTCCGCCAGTTCGTGGCGGTGCCGCTCGGCCTGGGGGCGACGGTCGAGGGCCAGGTCACCGGCGAGGAGGTGTGGGGCGGGGTGCAGCTGCAGTCCTTCCCGCTGTCCGAGGAGGCACTCGCCGAGTACCACAGGCAGGAGCGGCTGCGGCGCCAGCGGCTGAGCCGGGAGCGGACGCGCGGCTCCCGGGCGGCCGGCGCCTTCGGGGCGGCACCGCCCATGGCGGCGGCCGCGCCGGGATCGGCACGGGCGACCCGGAGCCGAAGGTCGGCCCCGGCGGCGATGGGGCTGGGGGTCGGCGGCACGATGCGCCAGGAGGTGTACCTGGACGAGCGCCCGCTGCGGGACTGGGCCGAGACCCCGGCCGGCCGCGTCTTCGTCCACCTCGTCACGCCCCCGCAGTGGCAGCGCATCACCGGTGAGGCGCCCCCGCCGTCGCCGGCGGACCGGGCCGCGTACACCCGCGCGGGCCTGCCCTGGTACGACTACTACGACCAGGACGCCGGGGATCTCGCCGCTCCGGAGACCCTGGAGGCGGTCAGGCCGGTCGGCGACTGGCTCGGCGCCGACCTGGAGCCCTGGCAGCAGCCGTCCCCCGGCCAGGTGGTTCCCCTGAAGGACGCACAGGGCACGCCGGTGGAGGACGGCGACTGGTGACGCCGTTGCGCGGGACGCACCGCACGGTGCCTTTCTTGCGCTGCTCCCTCGGTCCACGTCAAGGTGGGTCAGGTCCGAGGTGACTCACGACCCGGGGTGCGTGGCATGCAGTCCGCGGACAGCAGGCGGCCGCGGCCGTCCGTCCGCTCAGGAGAGGACACCCAGCAGGGCCCGTGCGCACAGGTCGCGCACCTGTTCCCGCGTCAGCTCCTCGGTGCGCAGCCACTCCAGGCAGACATGGGTGGTGAAGGCGAGCCAGCCGCGCACCGCGAGGCGGGTGTCCGGGCGCCGCTCCAGCGCCGGGCCGAACTCGGGGTCGGCGGCCAGGGCGGCGAGGATCTGGCGCTCCTGGGCCGCCAGCGCCTGCCGGTAGACCCGGCGCACGGCCTGGTCGCCGGAGGCCTCGGCGCGGTGGAACGCCCGGAAGCCGTGCGCGTGGGTGTGGACGTAGTCGAGGTAGACGTCCAGGCTCGCGGTGAGCTGCTCCCGGGCCGGCACACCGGGCTCGGCGGCCGTCATGCGCAGCATCCGCTCACTCTCCCGCGCCACGACCGCCGCGAAGAAGTCATGCTTGGTCGGGAAATAGTGGTACAGCAGACCCCGGGAGACACCCGCGATCTCGGCGACCTGCTCGATCCACACGTCGCTGTAGGGACTCTCGGAGAAGAGCCTGGCCCCGACCGTGAGGAGCTGTTCACGGCGTTCCGCGGTGCTGAGCCTGCGCCGGGTGCGCTCCGTCGGATTGGGGGCCATGCCCGCACCTTACTTGACGCGGGTTCAGCAACGGGACGAGACTGAAGCCTCTTATTGAACCCATGTACAACTAGCTCACGTGCCGCAGCATCGAGGGAGATCGCGTCATGGCGGAGACGGACACGCGGACGGCGGCGCAGGCCCCGCTGCCCAGGGGGTTCAGGGGCGCCGAACAGGGCTGGCCCGAGCTGAGCCGCATTCCCCGTCCGCCGCGCCGGCTGCCGCTGCTCGGCGACGTCCTGGGCGTCGACCGGCGCACCCCCCTGCAGGACTCGATGCGCCTGGGCGCGCGGCTGGGCCCGATCTTCCGGCGCAAGGCGTTCGGCAACGAGTTCGTGTTCGTGTGGGGCGCCCGGCTGGCCGCCGACATGGCCGACGAGTCCCGGTTCGCCAAGCACGTGGGACTCGGGGTCGCCAATCTGCGCCCGGTCGCCGGGGACGGCCTGTTCACGGCGTACAACCACGAGCCGAACTGGCAGCTGGCCCACGACGTGCTGGCGCCCGGTTTCAGCCGGGAGGCCATGGAGGGCTACCACGGGATGATGCTCGCGGTGGCCGGGCGGCTCACCGACCACTGGGACCGCGAGCTGTCGGCCGGCCGCTGGGTGGACGTGCCCGGGGACATGACCAAGCTGACCCTGGAGACCATCGCCCGCACGGGGTTCGGCCACGACTTCGGCTCGTTCGAGCGGGACCGCCCGCACCCCTTCGTGACCGCGATGATCGGCACGCTCACCTACGCGCAGCGCCTGAACAGCGTGCCCGGACCGCTGGCCCCCCTGCTGCTGCGGCAGGCCGCCCGGCGCAACGCCGCCGACATCGCCTACCTCGACCGCACGGTCGACGAGCTGGTGGAGGAGCGGCGCACGCGCGGCCGCGCGGAGGGCGACCTGCTGGACCGGATGCTGGAGACGGCCCACCCGGAGACCGGGGAGCGGCTGTCCGCGCAGAACGTACGGCGGCAGGTGATCACCTTCCTGGTCGCCGGGCACGAGACCACCTCGGGCGCGCTCTCCTTCGCCCTGCACTACCTCGCCCTGAACCCCCGGATCGCGGCCCGCGCCGCCGCCGAGGTGGACCGCGTCTGGGGCGACACGCCCGCACCGGGCTACGACCAGGTGGCGAAGCTGCGCTATGTCCGCCGGGTCCTGGACGAGTCGCTGCGGCTGTGGCCGACGGCCCCCGCCTTCGCCCGCGAGGCCCGCCGGGACACCGTGCTGGGCGGGGAGCATCCGATGCGCCGGGGCGCCTGGGCGCTGGTCCTTACCCCGCTGCTGCACCGGGACCCCGAGGTGTGGGGGCCGGACCCCGAGCGATTCGACCCGGACCGGTTCGAGGCGAAGGCGGCACGGGGCCGGGCCCCGCACACCTTCAAACCGTTCGGCACGGGGGCGCGCGCCTGTATCGGCCGCCAGTTCGCCCTGCACGAGGCCACGCTCGTCCTCGGCCTTCTGCTGCGCCGCTACGGACTCATGGCCGACCCGGACTACCGGCTGCGGGTGACCGAGCGGCTGACGCTGATGCCGGAGGGGCTACGGCTGCGGCTGGAGCGGCGCACCCCCGCCCCGGCGCCGGTGACCGCGCCGGACGCGCCCGCGTCAGAGAGCGGCGGCTGCCCAGTGCACGGGGCGGACGACTGATCCCGGCAGGCGCGTGCGCTCGTCGCCCCGGGCCGCGGCGAGCTGGGGCTGGGTCAGGAAGAACGCGCCCGTGAGGTCGGCGTCGCCGAGGTCGGCGTCCCGGAGGTCGGCGCCGATCAGGTCCGTGTCCCGCAGGTCGGCCCCGGTGAGGTCGGCGGCGATGAGACAGGCGCCGCGCAGACTCACCCCGCGCAGGTCGGCGCCGCGGAGCCGGGCGCCCATCAGATCGGCACCCCGCCGGTCCTTCTTCTTCCCCCGCACCCCCGCCCGGACCAGTTCGCTGGTCCGCAGCAGCAGCACGTTGACCTCCTGCCGGTGGGCGGCCACGTCCAGGGCGGCCAGTTCCTCGGGCGTGCCGAGACTCAGCTCCTCGGTCCGGTGCAGCGCGGCGCGCAGCCCGGTGTGCACGGGGCGGGCGGCGGCCAGCTCCAGGGCCTGCGTCAGGTACCAGAGGAGTTCGTGCAACTGCCGTACGACCGGGAACGCGTCGAACATCCGACGGGCGTCCTCCGCGGACCCGCCGCGCCAGTCCCGGCCGCCGAAGGTGACCTGCGAGACCTTCTGGCCGGCGCCGAGGCAGTCGTAGACGGTGCACCCGGCGAAGCCGCGCTGCCGCAGCTCGCCGTGGATGCCGCAGCGGTGGTCGCCGCCCAGGTTGCGGCAGGGCTGTCCGGCGGGCTTGCTGACCGCGAAGGCCGCCGACGCGGCGAACGGCAGGGCGACACAGCACAACCCGAAGCAGCGGGCACAGTCCCCGGTCAGCCCACCCCGGTCGGATATCTGTTCTGGCATCCGGACAGCCTACTGACCGGCGCAGGCCGCGTGCTCCGCGTTTCCCGGCCGGGGCGGACCGTGCGCCCCCTCGGCCCACCGCGCCCGCTGCCCGGCGGTCAGGCCGCCCCGGCGGTGAGGTCGAGGCGGTCGAGGCGGTCGGGGTCGGCCAGGATGTAGATCTCGGTGATCCGGCCGTCGGCGACGGTGACCCCGGTGACCGACAGGGGGCGGCCCTCGGGCGCGGTGACCACGCCGACGGCGCCGTTGACCAGTACGAGCCGTGCCCACCGGGCGAACTGCCGGAAGGTGAAGGCCCCTTCGGCCACCGCCCGCGCGCCGCGCACCACCTTGGAGGCAGCGGCACCGCGCACCAGCGCACCGGAGTCGACCCGCAGCACCACGTCCGGGTGGAGCACGGCGACCAGCGCCTCGAAGTCGCCGCCCCGGGAGGCGGCCAGGAAGGCTTCCAGCACCTCGCGCTGCCGACCGAGGTCCGGGTCGCCCGCGGGCGTGGCGCCCTGCACCCGGCGGCGGGCCCGGCCGGCCAGCTGGCGGGTGGCCGCCGACGTGCGTTCCAGGATCGGCGCGATGTCGTCGAAGGGCACCGCGAACAGGTCGTGCAGGACGAACGCCAGCCGCTCGGCGGGCTCCAGGGTCTCCAGGACGATCAGCAGAGCGAGCCCGACGGAGTCCGCCTCCAGCACCTCCTGCTCGGGGTCGACGACCGACAGCGGCCTGACCACCGGGTCGGGCACGAACGTCTCGTCGATGGGCTGCTCGCGGCGCGCCGTGCGGGAGCGCAGCATGTCCAGGCAGACCCGGCCGACCACCGTGGTCAGCCAGCCGCCCAGGTTCCTGATCTCGTCCGCGTCGGCGCGCCCGAGCCTGAGCCAGGCCTCCTGCACGGCGTCCTCGGCCTCGGCGAGCGAGCCGAGCATCCGGTAGGCCACCGCGCGCAGTTGGCCGCGGTGTTCCTCGAAGCGGCCGGCCAGCAGGTCCGTGTCCGTGGTCATGTCCGTCCCCCGTTCCTCCACGGCCGCAGACTATGCGCCTCCGCCTCGCCCGCAACTTCTTTTACGGGGCGTCAGACCTCGTCGCGGACGAGCTTCAGCAGCCGGTCCAGGACCCTAGGCGCGCCGGTGCGCAGGCCGTCGTGCTCGAACTCGTCGGTGACCCAGGTGCGCAGGCCCCGCACGGCCCGCGCGGTGCGCAGCGCGTGCCCGGTGTCGACGTACATGTCGTCGTGGTAGACGGCGGCGGCGACCGGGACCTCGTTGGCGGCCAGCCGGGCCGGGTCGTACAGAGGCTGCCAGTCGGTGCGCGCGGCGAGCAGGTCCGCCGCCGCCCTCAGCGGCCGCAGGGCCGGGTCGGTCTCGAACATCCAGGGGTGCACGGTCTCCCCGGTGAACAGCACCGGGGCGTCGCCGGCCAACGCCTTGGCCGCGTCGAACTGCGGGAACTCGGCGCGGATCCGCTCGGCCGCCCAGGCGGTGGGGCGGGCGTCCTGACCGTAGACCGGCTCGTGGACGAGGGCGTACAGCGGGTTGCCCGCGTACGACAGGAGGCCCTGGACCTGTTCCTGGAAGGCGTCGGAGAGTTCGGGGCCGGAGGGGGTGCGGACGAAGGCGTCCTCCAGGAGGAAGTGCAGGCGGTGGCTGCCGTCGCTGGTGCCCAGCATCAGGCCGAGGGACTGGAAGGCCTCGACGGTGAGCCGGTAGCCGTTCGGCAGCACGGTCGCGCGGGCCAGCAGGTGCTCGGCGATCCGCCGGGCCCGTTCGACGTCCTGCGGGTAGCGGTCGTAGTGGGCGGCGACCTTGCGCTCGACGCGCGGGTAGGCGGCGCGGTAGACGTCGTCGGCGTGCGCGTCCAGGGACGGCAGGCCGCCGGTGATCACCGAGGTGCGCAGCCCCTCGGGGAAGAACGACAGGTACGTCACCGTGCAGAAGCCGCCGAAGCTCTGGCCGAGGGTCGTCCAGGGGGCGCCGCCGGTGACCTGCGGGCGGATCGCCTCGCAGTCCCGGACGATCGAGTCGGCGCGGAACCGGGTCAGGTGGTCGGCCTGAGCGGCGGGGCCGCCGCGCAGCGGGAGGGTCTGCCGGTTGACCGGGGTGGAGCGGCCGGTGCCGCGCTGGTCGAGGAGCAGGACCCGGTACTCCCGCAGGGCCCGGTCGAGCCAGGCCTGCCGCCCGACGAAACGATTCGCTCCGAAGCCGGGGCCGCCCTGCAGGTACAGCAGCCAGGGCAGCTCCTGGTCCGCCTTGTCGCTCGCCACCACCTCGCGGGCGTACAGCTCGATGGTCTCGCCGTCCGGATCGGCGTGGTCGAGGGGGACGGTGAAGTGGCGGTCGGTGAGGACGACGCCGGGCTGGCGGTAGCTGTGGCTCAACGTTTCTCCCGGGACGGACGGCTGGTCGGGTGACAGTTCAGCACAGGCCGGGGGGCGCTCCGGCCCCGGGATCATGACATCGTTGCTGAACACCCGATCAGCGGGCGGCGAGGCTGGAGCGGCGCACCACCAGCTCCGGCTGGAGCACCACGCGGCGGTGCTCGTGCGCCGTCCGGCCCTCCCGTTCCTCGGTCTCCTCCAGCAGGAGGTCGGCGGCCATCGCTCCCATGGTGACGGCCGGCTGGCGTACGGAGGTGAGGGGGACGGCGGCCGCGGCGGCGAACTCGATGTCGTCGTAGCCGACGATCGCGAGGTCGTCCGGGACGACCACGCCGGCCGCGTACATGGCCTGCAGGACGCCCAGGGCGAGGAGGTCGTTGGCGCAGAAGACGGCGGTGGGCCGGTCGGCGAGCCCGAGCAGGCGGGCGCCGGCGTCCCGGCCGGCGGCCACGTCGAGCCGCTCGGTCGGCAGCTCGCGCAGCGCGTCGGGGCCGAGCCCGGCCTCGGCGAGGGCGTTCAGGGCGCCGGTGCGCCGGTCGCGGACCTGGTTGAAACCGGGCGGCCCGCTGACGTAGGCGATGGACCGGTGCCCGGCGTCGACGAGGTGGCGGACGGCCAGCGCGCCGCCCGCCACGTCGTCGACGCTGACCGAGCACTCGGTGGTGCCCTCCGCGACCCGGTCGACGAGGACGAACGGGATGCCGTGCCGGCGGAAGCTCTCGATGTTGCGGCCGGTGGCGTCCGCCGGGGTGAGCAGGACGCCGCGTACCCGCTGCTCGGCGAAGAGCGCGAGGTACTCGGCCTCCTCGCCGGCGCTCTGCGCGCTGTTGCAGACCATCACACCGAGTCCGGCGTCCCGGGCCGCCCGCTCGGCGCCCCGGGCCACGTCCACGAAGAAGGGGTTGCCCATGTCGAGGACGAGCAGGCCCATGATCCGGCTGCGGCCCGCGCGCAGCTGGCGCGCGGACTCGCTGCGGACGTAGCCGAGCCGGTCGATCGCCGACTGCACCCGCGCCCGTGTCTCGCCGGCGACGGTGTCCGGACGGTTGATGACGTTCGACACCGTGCCCACCGAGACTCCGGCGGCGCGGGCGACGTCCTTGATACCCACCGACTGGGCCATCGGGCGATACCTCCAGGAACATGGACGGCGCCTTCACAGCACGGAAGGGCACATCGGGAAGGGCTTCACATTACGGCATGACTCGCACACCGGTCCGGTTCAGCCGGGCAGCGCGAAGTCGACGACGTGGAGGGCCGACGGGGTCGTCCCACTCGACGTCTCCTGGTACATGAAGGACAGCACGTTGTCGGCCTTCACCCGCATCTCGTCGATCACGACCTCACCGAAGGCGTTCAGTCCGCTGCCGTCGTACAGCAGCGTCCAGTCGGTGTGGCCGGAGGACTTCGAGGCACCGGCGATCCGGCCGTAGGGGAAGACCGCGTAGGCGTTGTCGTACCTGTCCAGGACGAGCTTGGTGCGCTGGCTGGAGTTCAGCGGGACGGGTATCTCGGTCTTCTGCCAGGTCCCGGTGGAGTTCTTGCGGAGGTGGAAGGCGCGGCCGTTGGCGGTGCGGTCGCTGACGTAGTTCGTGGTGCACTGGCCGAAGCGGCCGGGGACATAGCTGATGATCGCGTGCGGGAGGCCGGCGGAGTCGGTCCACTGGCTCTCCTGGTTCATCAGGGAGTGGTCGGGGTTGAGGGAGTCGACGACCAGCCCGGAGTCGGTGACGGCGACGGTGTCCGGGCTTCCGGTGGTGGCGACCGGCGTACCCGCGTCGTTGCGCCAGGTGCGGCCGCGGTCCGTGGAGTAGACGTAGCCGGTGTCGTGGTTGGTGATGCCGCCGCTGTTGCACATCACGGCGGCGTTCTGCTCGCGCCAGGTGAAGAAGGCGTGCAGCCGTCCGCTGACGTCGTAGTCGATGCCGTGCAGGTACATGTTGCGGGCGGTCGACGAACCGTGCGTGCTCGTGTACGTCCCGGTCGAGCTGGTCCACTCCCCCAGCGCGGACCAGCTCGCGCCGTCGTACTCCGCCAGCGCGTTGCGGCCGTTCCCGGAGACGCCCACCCGGTAGCTGAGCTGGAGCCTGCCCTCGGGGGTGGAGACGAACTGCGGGTAGGTGAACTGCGAGGTGAGCGACAGCCCGTCGAGGGAGGTCTGTACGGCGCCGAAGACGGCCGGGGTCCAGGCGGTGGAGCCGGGGTCGTCGAGCAGTCCGGCCGCCGACTTCACGTAGAAGAAGCCGTCGCTGTGCGAGTCCATGTTCACGTGGAGCCGGCCGTCGGTCTTCGACAGGCCCAGGGAGATGACGTTGTGCGAGTCGCTGGACTTGAGCTGGTGGGCGAGGGTGACGGTCGACCACGTCGCGCCGCCGAGCACCCGGCGCCCGACGACCGCGGAGCCGGTCGAGGTGTACCAGCCGGCGTACTGGTAGCCCTTGTAGGTGAACAGGCCGTTCTTCTGGAAGGAGTTGTTGTTGACCAGGCCGTCGTAGGAGACGAAGTAGATCGCCTGGGCATCCAGTTGTGTGCTCTGCTGCTTGTTCACCGACGGTCCGGGGTCGGCCGCGCGGGCGGTGCCGGCGGCGAGGGCGGGGGTGGCCACGGCACCGAGGAGCGCGGCCCCCAGCACGGTACGTCTTTTCACGAGCGGCTCCTGTCGTGGTTCAGGCGAGGTGGAACACTTCGGTGAGCGGTTTCATCGCCTCGTCCGGGCGGGCGCCGTCCAGGGCTTCGAAGAAGGGGCTCATCTCGGCCTGCCAGTGGGCGTTGACCTCGGTGGCCTCCATGCCGGCAAGGGCGGCCTCGAAGTCCTCGGTCTCCAGGTAGCCCACCAGCAGGCCGTCGTCGCGCAGGAAGAGCGAGTAGTTGTGCCAGCCGGTGGCGGAGAGCGCGGCGCGCATCTCCGGCCACACGGCGGCGTGGCGTTCGCGGTACTCGGCGAGGCGGTCCTGCCGGACCTTGAGAAGGAAACAGACGCGCTGCATGAAGTACCGCCCCCGCCTCAGAAGTTGAACTGGTCGATGTTCTTCGCGTCGAACACGGTCGGCTTGCCGAGGTTGATCACGCCGTCCTTGCCGATGGTGTACGTGGTGTCGCCGGCCTTGAAGGTCTCGCCCTCCTTGCCGGTGATCTGCCCGGAGACGAGGGCGACGGCGGTCCGGGCGGCGAGGTCGCCGAGCTTGGCCGGGTCCCACAGCTCGAAGGCGTCGACGGTGCCGTTCTTGACGTACTGGCGCATGTCGTTGGGCGTGCCGAGGCCGGTCAGCTTGACCTTGCCCTTGTACTTGGAGCCGGACAGGTACTGGGCGGCCGCCTTGATGCCGACGGTGGTCGGGGAGATGATCCCCTTGAGTTTCGGGTACTGCTGGAGCAGGCCCTGGGTCTGCTGGAAGGACGCCTGGGCGTCGTCGTTGCCGTAGGCGATCTTGACGAGCTTGACGTTCTTGTACTTCGGGTCCTTCAGCTCCTCCTTCATGAAGCCGATCCAGGTGTTCTGGTTCGTGGCGGTCTGCGCGGCGCTGAGGACGGCGATCTCGCCCTTGTAGCCGATCTGCTGCGCGAGCAGCTGCACCTCGGTACGGCCGAGGTCCTCGGCGCTCGCCTGGGAGACGAAGGCGTTGCGGCAGCCGGCGTTGGTGTCGGAGTCGTAGGTGACGACCTTGATGCCGCTGCTCATGGCCTGCTTGAGCGCGGTGCACAGGGCCCCGGGGTCCTGCGCGGACACGGCCATGGCGTTGACCTGCTGCTGCGTGAGCGTGTTGACGTAGGACACCTGCCCGGAGGTGTCGGTCGCGCTGGACGGCCCGACCTCCTTGTACGTGCTGCCCAGCTCGGTGAGCGCCTTCTCGCCGCCCTTGTCGGCGGAGGTGAAGTAGGGGTTGTTGACCTGCTTGGGCAGGAACCCGACGGTGAGGCCCTTCTTGAGCGCCGCGTTCGGGTCGGCCTTGGCGGTGGAGGTGGCCGCGGACGACTCGTCGCTGGCGGAGTTGTTCTTGGTGGTCCCACCGCAGGCGGTGGCGGAGAGCGCGAGGGACGAAACAGCGGCGACGGCCACACAGGCACGCCGCAGGGATGACCTACGCATGACGGGTTCCTTTGCGGGACGGGTTGGGAACGCCCCGTAAGGGGCGCTGGGGGTGCCCCCGGCCGAAGGCTGGGGGAGGAACTGCGCGACCGGCCACAGTCGGTCCGCAGTGTTCAGACGGCCTTGACGGCCCTCCGTCGAGCCAACGAGATCTGCCGGGCAACGCGAGGCCCGAGCACCGAGACGACGAGCAGCACACCGGTCACGACGATCTGGGACTGCGCGGACACGTTCACCAGACTCATCACGTTCTGGAGCGCCCCGAGCAGGAACACCCCGGCGATCGCGCCGCCCAGCGTGCCCTTGCCTCCGTCGAAGTCGACACCTCCGAGCAACACCGCGGCGATCACGCTCAGTTCGAGCCCGGTCGCGTTGTCGTACCGCGCACTCGCGTAGTGCAGGGCCCAGAAGATCCCGGTGAGCGAGGCCATGAACCCGGTGGCGACGAACAGGATCAGCTTGTTGCGCTTCACGCGGATCCCGGCGAACCGGGCCGCCTCCTCGCTCGCCCCGACGGCGAACAGCGACCGCCCGAACGGCGTGGCGTGCAGCACCACCACGGCGATCGCCAGCAGCACCAGGAAGGGCAGGAAGGCCCGCGGCAGGAACGTGTCCCCGAGCCGCCCCGCCGCGAAGTCCAGGTACTGGGTGGGGAAGTCGGTCACCGCGTCGGAGCCGAGCACGATCTGGGCGATGCCCCGGTAGGCCGCGAGCGTCCCGATGGTGACGGCCAGCGACGGCAGCCCGAGCCGGGTCACCAGCAGTCCGTTGACCAGCCCGCAGACCACGCCCAGCAGCAGGCACAGCGGGATGATCGTCTCGATCGCCATGCCCTCGTTCCAGAGCTTGCCCATGACCGCCCCCGAGAGGCCGGCGGTCGAGGCGACCGAGAGGTCGACCTCCCCGGCGACCACCAGCAGGGTCATCGGCAGCGCGACCAGCGCGATCGGCAGCGTGTTGCCGATCAGGAACGACAGGTTGAGCGAGTTCCCGAAGCCGTCCACGAAGCCGAAGGAGCACAGGAGCAGGACGACGAGCAGGGCGCCGACGACGGTGTCCCACCGCACCGCACGCGTCAAGGACTCAGGCATGGCTGACGTTCTCCTTGCTGGTCGCGGACCTCGTCAGGGCCGACTTCTTCTTCAGTGCCGCCGCCACCCGCAGCGCGACGATCCGGTCGACGGCGATGGCGAGCAGCAGCAGGACGCCGTTGATGGCGAGCACCCACACGGAGCTGACGCCCAGGGCGGGCAGCACGCTGTTGACGGAGGTGAGCAGCAGCGCGCCGAGCGCGGCGCCGTACACGCTGCCCGAGCCGCCGGTGAAGACCACGCCGCCGACCACCACGGCGCTCACGACGGTGAGTTCGTAGCCGGTGCCGGTGCCGGAGTCGACGTTGCCGAACCGGGCCAGGTACATCGCCCCGGCGAGCCCCGCGAGGGCTCCGCAGAAGGTGTACGCGGTGAGGATCCGCTTGCGGACGGGGATGCCGGCCAGCCGGGCGGCCTCGGGGTTGGAGCCGAGGGCGTACAACTCCCGTCCGCTTCCGTACTGTTTGAGGTAGTGGGCGGTGGCGACCAGGACCGCGAGGGCGATGAGGGCCAGCCAGGGGACGGCCGCCAGGCCGCCGGAGCCGAAGTCGACGAAGGAGCCGGGGAGGTCGGCGGCCGTGATCTGCCGGGAGCCGACCCAGATGGAGTCGACGCCCCGGACGACGTACAGCGTGCCGAGGGTGACGACGAGCGCGGGCACCTGGCCGAGGCTCACCAGGAGGCCGTTGAGGAGTCCGCAGCCGATGCCGAGCAGCACGGCGAGCAGGATCGCGACGACCGGGTTGCCGCCGCCGTGCAGGTAGTCGCCCGCGGCGAAGGCGGTGATGCCGAGGGTCGAGCCGACGGACAGGTCCACGTTCCTGGTGATCACCACCAGGGACTGGCCGGTGGCGACCAGCACCAGGATGGTCGCGTTCAGCAGCAGGTCCTTGACGCCCTGCTCGGAGAGGAACTCGCTGTTGCCGGCCTGGGCGACGGCGATCATCACCAGGAAGACGACCAGGATGGCGAGTTCGCGCATCTTGAAGACACGGTCGACGAGCCGGGTCCCGGCGGACTCGGGTGCCTCGGCGACGGGGGTCGGTTCGGAGGCGGTCACCGTCATGCGGCGGCCCTCCCCGTGGCTGCGGCCATCACGCTTTCCTCGGTGGCTTCGGAGCGCGGGATCTCGGCGGTGATCCGGCCCTCGTGCATCACCAGCACGCGGTCGGCCATGCCGAGGATCTCGGGCAGGTCGGAGGAGATCATCAGAACGGCGACCCCGTCGGCGGCCAACTCGCTCAGCAGCCGGTGCACCTCGGCCTTGGTGCCGACGTCGATGCCACGGGTCGGCTCGTCGACGATCAGCACCTTCGGGCCGGTCGCGAGCCATTTGGCGAGGACGACCTTCTGCTGGTTGCCGCCGGAGAGGGTGGAGACGGCGTCCACGATCCGGGCGTACTTCACCTGGAGCCTGACGGCCCAGTCGAGGGACCGGCTGCGTTCGGCGCCCCGGTCCACGAGGCCCGCCTTCACGGTCGTCCGCAGGCCGGTCAGGCCGATGTTCCGCTCGATGGACATGTCCATCACGAGGCCGTGGGCGCGGCGGTCCTCGGGGACCAGGGCGAGGCCCGCGGACATCGCCACGGAGGGGGCGCCGTTGGTCAGTTTCCGTCCCCTGACCTCCACCTCACCGGCGTCCCAGCGGTCGACGCCGAAGACGGCGCGCGCGACCTCGGTCCGGCCGGCGCCGACGAGTCCGGCGAGGCCGACGATCTCGCCGGAGCGGACCTCGAAGGAGACGTCGGTGAAGACGCCCTCGCGGGTCAGGCGCCGTACGCTCAGGGCGACGTCGCCGGTGGGGACGTTCTGCTTGGGGTAGAGCTCGGCCAGGTCGCGGCCGACCATCCGGCGTACGAGGTCGTCCTCGGTCATGCCGTCGACGAGCTCGCTGGCGATCCAGGCGCCGTCCCGGAGGGTGGTGACCCGGCGGCAGATCTGGAAGATCTCCTCCAGCCGGTGCGAGATGAAGAGCACGGCGGCGCCCTGGTCGCGCAGGGTGCGGACGACGCCGAAGAGGCGGGCCACCTCGCTGCCGGTGAGGGCGGCCGTCGGCTCGTCCATGATCAGGACCCGGGCGTCGAAGGAGAGCGCCTTGGCGATCTCGACGATCTGCTGGTCGGCGATGGACAGGCCGCGGGCGGGGCGGTCGGGGTCGAGGGCGACGCCGAGCCGCTTCATCAGGGCGGCGGTGGCCGCGCGGGTGGCCTTGTGGTCGATGCGGCCGAGGGCGCGGCGGGGCTGGCGGCCCATGAAGATGTTCTCGGCGATCGACAGGTCGGGGAAGAGCGTGGGTTCCTGGTAGATCACGGCGATTCCGGCGTCGCGGGCGTCGCCGGGGCCGTGGAAGACGATGGGCTCGCCGTCGAGCAGCACCTGGCCGGCGTCCGGTCGGTGCACTCCGGCGAGGGTCTTGATCAGCGTCGACTTGCCCGCGCCGTTCTCTCCGGCGAGGGCGTGCACCTCACCGGGGAACAGCTCCAGGGAGACGTCCCGCAGGGCGCGGACGGCACCGAAGGACTTGGAGACGTCCTTCAGCGCCAGCACCGGGGCCGGTCCCGTGTCGGACGGGTGGGTCATAGGGGCTCCTCGACGACGCCGGCGGACGGTGGGAACCGGACCTCACGGCGTCGTGAAAGGTTTCAACTGGATTGCCGGGACCGTAGGCACCAGGGGCATGTCACGTCAATGGGTCCGTGTCGAAAAAATTTCGATAGCCAAAGGTCACGGCGGAGTCACGGAGAACAGGGTGCGTCGCAACGCTTGACAGCCCTGCGACGGCCTCATACTTTGCCGTCCTGAATCGTTTCACCACTCAGTTGTTCCGATCCCTCAGGGAGCCCCGAAGTGACCGACCTCGCCGCGGTGAAGGCCGCGCTGAAGACCCAGGCCGTCGAAACGCCGTCGTGGGCGTACGGAAACTCGGGGACCCGCTTCAAGGTGTTCGCCCAGCAGGGCGTGCCGCGCTCGCCGAAGGAGAAGCTGGACGACGCCGCGCAGGTGCACGCCGTGACCGGGGTCGCGCCGACGGTGGCGCTGCACATCCCCTGGGACAAGGTGGACGACTACGCCGACCTGGCCAAGCACGCCGAGGAGCGCGGGCTGCGGCTGGGGGCGATCAACTCCAACACCTTCCAGGACGACGACTACCGGCTCGGCAGCATCTGCCACCCGGACGCGGCCGTGCGCCGCAAGGCCGTCGATCACCTGCTGGAGTGCGTCGACATCATGGACGCGACGGGGTCGGCGGACCTGAAGCTGTGGTTCGCCGACGGCACCAACTACCCCGGCCAGGACGACATCCGGGCGCGCCAGGACCGGCTGGCGGAGGGGCTGGCCGAGGTGTACGCGCGCCTCGGCGACGGGCAGCGGATGCTGCTGGAGTACAAGCTCTTCGAGCCGTCCTTCTACACGACCGACGTGCCGGACTGGGGGACGGCCTACGCCCACTGCCTGAAGCTGGGACCGAAGGCGCAGGTCGTGGTCGACACCGGCCACCACGCGCCGGGCACCAACATCGAGTTCATCGTCGCCACGCTGCTGCGGGAGGGGAAGCTCGGCGGGTTCGACTTCAACTCGCGGTTCTACGCGGACGACGACCTGATGGTGGGGGCCGCGGACCCGTTCCAGCTGTTCCGGATCATGTACGAGGTGGTGCGGGGCGGCGGGTTCACGGCCGAGGTGGCCTTCATGCTGGACCAGTGCCACAACATCGAGGCGAAGATCCCGGCGATCATCCGGTCGGTGATGAACGTGCAGGAGGCCACGGCGAAGGCGCTGCTGGTGGACCGTGCCGCTCTGGCCGACGCGCAGCGTGCCGGGGACGTGCTGACCGCGAACGCCGTGCTGATGGACGCGTACAACACCGATGTGCGGCCGTTGCTCGCCGAGGTGCGTCAGGAGATGGGGCTGGACGCCGACCCTGTCACGGCCTACCGCCGGTCGGGGTGGGCCGAGAAGATCGTCGCCGAGCGGATCGGTGGGCAGCAGGCGGGGTGGGGGGCGTAAGCGTCTGCCCGGTGCTGATCCGTCGCGGGCCGCGGGCCGGATGTGGCTGGTCGCGCCCGCGCGGCGGTAGCCGCTCATCACGTGCGGCCCCGCGCCCCTGACCGGGCGCACTGGTGTACCCCTTGTCACGAAGTGAGGAACCTTCATGTCCACCCATCCCGAAGCCGCCGCCCTCCTCGCCCGGTCGCACCGGCTCGGTGCCGACCCCCGTAACACGAACTACGCCGGCGGCAACGCCTCCGCCAAGGGCACCACGTCCGATCCCGTCACCGGCCAAGAGGTCGAGCTGATGTGGGTGAAGGGATCCGGTGGGGATCTCGGGACGCTCACCGAGGGCGGGCTCGCCGTGCTGCGGCTGGACCGGTTGCGGGCGCTGACCGGTGTCTATCCGGGGGTCGAGCGCGAGGACGAGATGGTCGCCGCCTTCGACTACTGCCTGCACGGCAAGGGCGGGGCCGCGCCCTCCATCGACACGGCCATGCACGGGCTGGTCGACGCCCCGCACGTCGACCACCTGCACCCGGACTCCGGGATCGCGCTGGCCTGTGCCGCCGACGGGGAGAAGCTGACCGCGGAGTGCTTCGGGGACCGTGTGGTGTGGGTGCCGTGGCGCCGGCCCGGGTTCCAGCTGGGGCTGGACATCGCCGCGATCAAGGCGGCCAACCCGCGGGCCATCGGGTGTGTGCTCGGCGGGCACGGGATCACGGCCTGGGGCGACAGCTCCGAGGAGTGCGAGCGCAACTCGCTGCACATCATCCGCACCGCCGAGGAGTTCCTCGCGGAACGCGGGAAGGCAGAGCCGTTCGGGCCCCTCGTCGAGGGCTACGGCGCGCTGGCGGAGTCCGAGCGGCGGGAGCGGGCGGCCGCGCTCGCGCCGTACGTCCGGGCGATCGCCTCCCAGGACCGGGCCCAGGTCGGGCACTTCACCGACTCCGACGTCGTGCTCGACTTCCTGGCACGGGCCGAGCATCCGCGGCTGGCCGCGCTGGGCACCTCGTGCCCGGACCACTTCCTGCGGACGAAGGTGCGGCCGCTGGTGCTCGACCTGCCGCCGGCCGCACCGGTGGAGGAGGCCGTGGCCCGGCTGCGCGAGCTGCACGCCGCGTACCGCGAGGAGTACGCCGCCTACTACCGGCGGCACGCCGACGCGGACTCGCCCGCGATGCGCGGGGCCGACCCGGCCGTCGTGCTGATCCCGGGGGTCGGGATGTTCTCGTTCGGCAAGGACAAGCAGACCGCCCGGGTGGCAGGTGAGTTCTACGTCAACGCGATCAACGTGATGCGCGGGGCCGAGGCCGTGTCGGCGTACGCGCCGATCGAGGAGTCGGAGAAGTTCCGGATCGAGTACTGGACCCTTGAGGAGGCCAAGCTCCAGCGGATGCCGAAGCCGAAGGCACTGGCCACCCGGGTGGCGCTGGTGACGGGCGCCGGCAGCGGGATCGGGAGGGCGATCGCGCACCGGCTGGCGGCCGAGGGGGCGTGTGTCGTCGTCGCCGATCTCAACGCCGAGGGCGCGGCCGCGGTGGCCGAGGAGCTGGGCGGGGCGGACCGGGCCGTCGCGGTCACCGTGGACGTGACGTCGGAGGAGCAGATCGCGGCGGCGTTCCGGGCCGCCGCGCTCGCCTTCGGCGGGGTGGATCTGGTCGTCAACAACGCGGGTGTCTCGATCTCCAAGCCCCTGCTGGAGACGTCGGCGAAGGACTGGGACCTCCAGCACGACATCATGGCCCGCGGATCGTTCCTGGTGTCGCGGGAGGCGGCGCGGGTGATGATCGCCCAGGGGCTGGGCGGGGACGTGGTCTACATCGCCTCCAAGAACGCCGTGTTCGCCGGGCCCAACAACATCGCGTACTCCGCGACCAAGGCGGATCAGGCCCATCAGGTGCGGCTGCTCGCCGCCGAGCTGGGTGAGCACGGGATCCGGGTCAACGGGGTGAACCCCGACGGTGTGGTGCGCGGGTCGGGGATCTTCGCCGGGGGGTGGGGGGCTCAGCGCGCCGCCGTGTACGGGGTGGAGGAGTCCAAGCTGGGCGAGTTCTACGCGCAGCGGACGATCCTCAAGCGGGAGGTGCTGCCCGAGCACGTGGCGAACGCGGTGTTCGCGCTGACGGGCGGGGAGCTGACCCACACCACCGGGCTGCACGTGCCCGTCGACGCGGGTGTGGCGGCCGCCTTCCTGCGATGAGCGGCACGGTGAGGTCGTACGCCGCGGTAGACCTGGGCGCGTCCAGCGGGCGGGTCATGGTCGGCCGGGTGGGGCCGGACTCCGTGGAGCTGACCGAGGCGCACCGGTTCGTGAACCGGCCGGTGCGGGTGCCGGAAGGGCTGCGGTGGGACGTCCTCGCGCTGTACGGGGGTGTGCTGGACGGCCTGCGGACGGCGGGGCAGGTCGACTCGGTCGGCATCGACAGCTGGGCCGTGGACTACGGGCTGCTGGACGCCGACGGGGCGCTGCTCGGCAACCCGGTGCACTACCGGGACGCCCGCACGGCAGGGGTCGCCGAGCAGGTGTGGGCGAGGGTGCCGGCGGCGGAGCTGTACGCCCGCACCGGGTTGCAGTACGCGCCCTTCAACACCCTCTACCAGCTGGTGGCCGCTCGGTCCAGCGGCCAGTTCGCGCACGCCGAGCGGCTGTTGCTCATCCCCGACCTGCTGACGTACTGGCTGACGGGCGAGCAGGGCACGGAGTTGACCAACGCCTCCACCACACAGCTGATCGATCCCCGGACGCGCGACTGGTCGTCCGAGGTCACGGACCGGCTGGGGATCGACCTCGGGCTGTTCGCGCCGCTGCGGCGCCCCGGGGATCCGGCAGGTGTGCTGCGGCCCGAGGTGCTCGCGGAGACCGGACTGACCGGGCCGGTGCCGGTGACGGCCGTGGGCTCGCACGACACCGCGTCCGCGGTGGCCGCCGTACCGGCCACCGGTGAGCGGTTCGCGTACATCTGCACCGGCACCTGGTCGCTGGCCGGGCTGGAGCTGGACGCGCCCGTACTGACCGAGGAGAGCAGGGCCGCCAACTTCACCAACGAGCTGGGGCTGGACGGCACGGTCCGCTATCTGCGCAACATCATGGGACTGTGGCTGCTCCAGGAGTGCGTACGAGCCTGGGGCGACCCGGATCTGGGCGAGCTGCTGCGGGCGGCGGCCGGCGTGCCGGTGCTGCGGTCGGTGGTGGATGCGGGGGATGCCGGGTTCCTGGCTCCCGGGCGGATGCCGGAGCGGATCGCGGAGGCCTGCCGGGCCTCGGAACAGCCGGTGCCGCGCACGCCCGCCGAGACCACCCGGTGCATCCTCGACTCCCTCGCGCTCGCCCATCGGCGGGCGGTGACCCAGGCCCAGCGGCTCGCCGGCCATCCGGTGGACACGGTGTACGTGGTGGGCGGGGGCACCCGCAACGCGCTGCTGTGCCAGCTGACCGCCGACGCCTGCGGGCTGCCGGTGGTGGCCGGTCCGACGGAGGCGGCCGCCCTGGGGAACGTCCTGGTCCAGGCCCGTGCGCACGGTCTCGTCGGTGATCTCGCCGACATGCGGCGGCTGCTCGCCCGTACCCAGCCGCTGACCCGGTACACGCCGAGCGGCGGCACCGCCCGCTGGGAGGCGGCCGAGGCGCGTCTGGCCGCACGGTGACCGGGCGTCACCGGCCACCCCGTGGCGGCTTCCGACGCGCCGTGCCGCGATCGGGTCTCCCGCTGCCCGCACCGGCCCATTACCCTGCACTCATCCGATGATCGACCTCTAGGAGCCGCGATGCGTGTCGCTCTCTTCCTGACCTGCGTCAACGACACGCTCTATCCGGACACCGGTCGTGCCGTGGTGAAACTCCTGACCAGACTGGGCGTCGAGGTGGACTTCCCGATGGCGCAGACCTGCTGCGGCCAGGCCCACTACAACACCGGCTACCGACATGAGGCGGAGCCGCTGGCCCGGCATTTCTCCGATGTCTTCGGGGAGTACGAGGCGATCGTGACCCCGTCCGGGTCGTGCGGGGCGATGGTGCGGGAGCTGTATCCGCGGATGGGCGAGCGGGCGCGGGCGGAGGGGCGCGGGAGCGCGCTGGCCACGGCGCTGGCGCCGGTGGTGCCCAAGACCTACGAGCTCACGGAGTTCCTGGTGGACGTGCTGGGGGTGACGGACGTCGGGGCGTACTACCCGCACACCGTGACCTACCACCCGACCTGCCACGGGCTGCGGAGCCTGGGCCTCGGCGACCGCCCCCGCCGCCTCCTCGCGGCCGTCAGGGGCCTGGAACTGGTGGAGCTGCCGGGCGCCGAGGAGTGCTGCGGGTTCGGCGGCACGTTCGCGCTGAAGAACTCCGACGTCTCGGCGGCGATGGGCACCGACAAGGTGCGCAACGCGGAGTCGACCGGCGCCGAGGTGCTGTGCGCCGCCGACAACTCCTGCCTGATGCACATCGGCGGCACCATGACCCGGCTGGGCAGCGGGCTGCGGCCGGTGCATCTCGCGGAGATCCTGGCGAGCACCGAGGAGGAGCCGGCCGCATGAGCGGGACGTATCTGGGCATGCCGGCCTTCCCCAAGGCCGCGCACGAGGCCGTCGGCAACCGCACGCTGCGCGGGAACCTGCGCCATGCCACGCACACCATCCGCGCCAAGCGGGCCAGGGCGGTCGCCGAGGTGTCCGACTGGGCGGCGCTGCGCGAGGCGGGCAAGCAGATCAAGGACCACACGCTCCGTCATCTCGACCGCTATCTCGTCCAGTTGGAGGAGTCGGTGACGGCGGCGGGCGGTACGGTCCACTGGGCCGCCGACGCCGACGAGGCGAACCGGATCGTCACCGAACTGGTGAAGGCGACCGGTGAGTCGGAGGTCGTGAAGGTCAAGTCGATGGCCACGCAGGAGATCGGGCTCAACGAGGCCCTCGAAGGGGCGGGCATCCGCGCCTACGAGACCGATCTCGCCGAACTGATCGTGCAGCTCGGCCACGACCGGCCCTCGCACATCCTCGTGCCCGCCATCCACCGCAACCGCGGTGAGATCAGGGACATCTTCCGGCGCGAGATGGGCGAGTGGGGGCGCCCGGCCCCCGAGGGGCTGACCGACACCCCCGCCGAACTCGCCGAGGCGGCCCGGCTGCACCTGCGGGAGAAGTTCCTGCGCGCGAAGGTCGGGATCTCCGGGGCCAACTTCATGGTCGCCGAGACCGGCACCCTGGTCGTCGTCGAGTCCGAGGGCAACGGGCGGATGTGCCTGACCCTGCCCGAGACGCTGATCTCGGTCGTCGGCATCGAGAAGATCGTGCCGTCCTGGCGGGACCTGGAGGTCTTCCTGCAGACCCTGCCGCGTTCGTCGACGGCCGAGCGCATGAACCCCTACACCAGCATGTGGACCGGCACAACGGACGGCGACGGCCCGAGCACCTTCCACCTGGTCCTGCTGGACAACGGCCGCACCGACACCCTCGCGGACGAGGTCGGCCGCCAGGCCCTGCGCTGCATCCGCTGCTCGGCCTGCCTCAACGTCTGCCCGGTCTACGAGCGGGCCGGCGGCCACGCCTACGGCTCGGTCTACCCGGGCCCGATCGGCGCCATCCTCAGCCCCCAGCTGAGGGGCACGCAGAGCGAGATCGACGCCTCGCTCCCCTACGCCTCCTCGCTGTGCGGGGCGTGCTACGAGGTGTGCCCGGTCGCCATCGACATCCCCGAGGTGCTGGTGCACCTGCGCGAACGGGTCGTCGAGGGCGGGGCGGCGGTCCGCGGCGGGAACAAGGTGGTGCTCAAGCCGGCCAAGGGGCACGCGGCCGAGCGTGCGGCGATGCGCGCGGCCCGCTGGGCGCTCTCGCACCCGGCCGCGCTGCGCACCGGCCAGCGGCTCGCCTCCCGCAGCCGCCGCCTGCATCCCCGTACCCTGCCGGGTCCCGGGCGGGCGTGGAGCGGTACCCGGGACCTGCCCGCCGTGCCGGCGGAGCCGTTCCGGGACTGGTGGCAGCGGACCGGCGGCGCGAAGGGCGGTGCGAAGTGAGCAGCAGGGAGCGGATCCTGGGCCGGGTGCGGCGGGCACTGGCCGAGGTGCGGGACGAGGAGACACCCGTCGAGCGGGCGTACCTGCGCGAGCACGGGGAGCGGAGCATCGCGGAGACGGTGGATCTGCTCGCGGAGAACCTGGCCGACTACCGGGCGGTCGTGCACCGCTGCGCGCGGCACGAACTGCCGGACGTGATAGGGCGGTTGGTCGCCGAGCGCGGTTCGCGGTCCGTGGTCGTGCCCGCGGGGCTCCCCGCGGAGTGGCTCGCGGCGACCGAGGCCGAGCGGATCGCGGACCGGGCCGGGAGCACCCCGCACGAACTCGACCGGGTCGGCAGCGTGGTCACCGGATGCGCGGTGGCGGTCGCCGAGACCGGCACGATCGTGCTGGACGGCGGCCCGGACCAGGGCCGCCGCCGGATCACCCTCGTGCCCGATCACCACATCTGTGTCGTACGGGTCCCGGAGCAGGTGGTGTCCTCCGTGCCCCAGGCCCTCGAACGGCTCGCCCCGACCCGGCCGTCGACCTGGATCTCCGGGCCTTCGGCCACCAGCGACATCGAGCTGGACCGGGTCGAGGGGGTGCACGGTCCGCGCACCCTGGAGGTGGTGCTCGTCGACAGCGGGCGGCCGGCCGGCGAGGGCGGTCGGTGACGTGCGCGGTCGACGTGCGGGAATGATCCGGTTCGAGCAGGTCACCAAGCGGTACGCGGACGGCACGACCGCGGTGGACGGCCTTTCCTTCGAGGTGGCCGAGGGGGAACTCGTCACCCTGGTCGGCCCCTCCGGCTGCGGCAAGACCACGACGATGATGATGGTCAACCGGCTCATCGAACCGACCTCGGGCCGGATCCTCGTCGGCGGCGAGGACGTGGCCGGCGTCGACCCGGTGCGGCTGCGGCGCCGGATCGGCTATGTCATCCAGCAGGTGGGGCTGTTCCCGCACCGGACGGTCCTCGACAACACCGCGACGGTCCCCGCGCTGCTCGGCTGGAAACGGGCCAGGGCACGGGCCCGCGCCGCCGAGCTGCTGGATCTCGTGGGCCTCGACCCGAAGACGTACGGGCCGCGCTACCCCGACCAGCTCTCCGGCGGCCAGCGGCAGCGCGTCGGCGTGGCCCGGGCACTCGCCGCCGACCCCCCGGTGCTGCTGATGGACGAGCCGTTCGGCGCGGTCGACCCGGTGGTGCGGGAGCAGTTGCAGGACGAGTTCCTCAGGATGCAGGCCGCCGTACGCAAGACCGTGCTGCTGGTCACACACGACATCGAGGAGGCGGTACGGCTCGGCGACCGGATGGCGGTGTACGGGCGGGGGCGCATCGAGCAGTTCGACACCCCGGGTGCCGTACTGGGCAGGCCGGCCACCCCGTACGTGGCCGGGTTCGTGGGCGCGGACCGCGGGCTGAAGCGGCTGTCCGTGACCGCCGTGGAGCCGGACGACCTGGAACAGCCGCCGGTCGTCCGGCTGGACGAGTCCGCCGGGCGCGCCGCGGCACGGCTGCGGGCGGCGGGTGCCCGGTGGGCGGTGGTCCTGGACCCGGACGGCGGCCTGCACGGCTGGGTGGGCCGGGACGAGCTGGCGGCGGGCGGCACGGTCGGCGCTCTCGCCCACCGGATGACCGCGTGGGTGCCGGTGGGCGCCCCGCTGAAGCAGGCGTTGGGGGTCATGCTCCAGCACGACGCCGGGTGGGTGGCGGTGCTGGACGGCTCGCGCTTCCTCGGCGTGCTGACCCCGGCCGGGCTGCACGAGGCGCTGCGCCGCTCGGTGGACGCGGACGCGCGTGGTGTCCCGCGCGGTCAGGTGCCGTTCGACTCGGTGCCGGGCGCCTGACCGGGGGCGCGCGGCCGGCGGTCGTCAGCAGTAGGTCATCGGGCAGCCGCGGCGCAGCGAGTGCTGGGCGGCGCGCAGGTAGAGCGCGACGTAGAAGGCGGTGTCCAGGTCCTCGCCCCAGGGGCCGGGACGGACGGCGGCCGTCTCCTTCGCCGGGCCGTCCAGGAACCACATGGTCAGATCCAGGTTGTCGCAGGCCTCCGGTATCGCCTCGACGGGCAGGCCGATCGCCGCCGCGAGCCGCTGCGCGAGGGCGAGCACCTCGGGTGCGCCGGCGACCACCGTGTCGTCGCCGTAGGAGGATTCGACGGGCAGCCGGATCTCCTCGTCGAGTGAGAACGGCACCAGCACCGACCACCCCAGCAGCAGGTCGCCTTCCTCGGGTGACAGGTGTTCCTCGCAGAGTGCGGCGAAGCCGTCCATGGGCGGCACCAGCTTCTCCTCGAACGACAGCCCCGAGCCGCGCACGAAGGCGGCCGCCTCGGGCACCGACTCGTACGGCGCCAGCCCGCGGCGTCGCAGCTCCTCGTCGAGGGCGGCGGCGAGGGCGCCCTTGCCGCCCTCGTCCGCGTCTCCGTCGAGCCACTCCTGCGCGCCGACACTCACCAGATAGATCCCCATGCCCCGAACCTACCGCGCGGCACTGACACCGGCCCCGGCCGCCGCCCGCCGTCACGTCAGCAGGCCCTTGTCCCGCAGGTAGGTCCGGGCCACGTCCTGGGCCAGTCGCCGCCGGCTGTCGACCTGCTGGTCCATGGCGGCCAGGTCGGCCGTCGTCAGGACGTGGTTGAGCCTGCCGAGTGCTTTCGTCACCCGCTCGGCGCCGGCCCTGGCCCGGTTGACGACGGGGACGACGTAGTCGGCGTTCTGCAGGTGCCGGTCGTCGGCGAGGAGGACCAGGCCGAACTGGCCGAGGGTCGCGTCCGTGGTCGTGGTCAGCACCATCTGGTCCTGCCCGTTCTGCACGGCCCGCTTGGCCTGGGTGGTGCCCACGCCCTTGGGGTCGACGCCGGTGATGTCGATGCCGTAGACCTTCTTCAGCCCCGGTGCGCAGTACGGCCGTTGCACGCACTCGTCGCCGGCCGCGAGCCGCACCTTCAGTCCCGAGGCGCCGAGGTCGCTGAGCGTCCTGAGGTGGTGCTGCCGGGCGTAGGCGACGGTGACCGCGAAGGCGTTCTGGTCCACCGCCCTTCCGGGGTCGAGGACGGTGAGGCCGCGGGGGGTGGCGAGGCGGCGCAGCGCGGTCATGGTGCCGGCGAGGTCGGGTGAGCCCACGGGGGGCGCGTCGGGGCCGTTGGTCCTGGCGCCCAGCCAGTCGGCGAAGGTGGCCGCGTACTCGGGGACGACGTCGATCTGCCCGGACTCCAGGGCGGGTTCGTAGATCTCGCGGTCGGCGACGGTGATCAGGGAGGTCCGGTATCCGGCCTGGCCCAGGAGCTGGGCGTACAGCTGGGCGAGCAGGTCGCTCTCGGTGAACCCGGCGGAGCCGACGGTCAGGTGCCGGCTGTCGCCCGGAGGCGCGGTGACCTCGCCGCGGTGCTCCAGGGAGGGGCCGGTGGCGCAGGCGGTGAGGGTGAGCAGGAGTGCGGCGCCGGCCGCCGTGCGGTTCCTCATCGCGCGCTCCGCGTCCGGACCGGGGGGAGCCGTTCCAGGAGCGCGAAGACGCCCTCGACGAGCAGGGCGAAGACGGCGACCAGGACCGCTCCGGCGACCACCATGGGTGTGCTGGCCAGGTTGAACCCGGCGGTGATGATCCGGCCGAGCCCGCCGCCGCCGGCGAGCGCGGCGATGGTGGCGGTGGCGACGAGCTGCACGGCCGCGATCCGCACCCCGTTGAGGACCAGGGGGAGCGAAAGGGGCAGTTCCACGTGGAACAGCACCTGTCGCCCGGTCATCCCCATCCCTCGCGCGGCCCGCACGACGGCACGGTCGACCTCGCGCATGCCGACGTAGGCGTTGGTGAGCAGGGGCGGCACGGCGAACAGCACCAGGGCGACCACCGTGGGACCCTCGCTCCAGCCGCCGAGCGGGGTGAGGAGCAGCAGCACCAGAACGGCGAAGGTGGGGACGGCGCGGCCGACGTTGGAGAGGTTGACGGCGAGCGCGCCGCCCCTGCCGAGGTGGCCGAGGACCAGCGCGACGGGGAGCGCGATCAGGCAGCTGACGACCAGGCAGACGACGGTCAGGGTGAGGTGCTGGAGCAGCCGGTGCCCGATGCCGTCGTCGCCGGCCCAGTGCGCGGGGTCGGTGAGCCAGGCCCAGGCGTCGGCGAGGGCGGTCACCTGCGGGCCGCCCGCGTCCAGGGGGTGAGCAGCCGCTGCACGCCGAGCAGCAGCAGGTCGGCGGCGACGGCGATGACCACGCAGAGCACGGACGCGGTGAGGACCTGGGCCTTGAAGTAGGTGTTCATGCCGGCGTAGATCAGGTTGCCCAGTCCGCCGAAGCCGACGATCGCGCCGACGGTGACCAGGGAGACCGCGGAGACGGTGGCGATGCGCAGGCCGGCCATCGCGGCGGGCAGGGCGAGGGGCAGTTCGACGGTGAGCAGGAGGCGGATCGGGCCGTACCCCAGCCCGCGGGCGGCCTGCCGGGTCTCGGCGGGGACGGCGCGCAGGCCCGCGAGGAGGTTGCGGACGAGCAGGGTGAGTGAGTAGAGGGCCAGGCCGGCGACGACGAGTCCGGCCGAGAGGCCGTACAGGGGCAGGAGCAGGGAGAACATCGCCAGGGACGGGATGGTGTAGAGGACGGTGGTGACCCCGAGGACGGGTCCGGACGCCCAGCGGGAGCGGCGGGCCAGCAGGGCCAGGGGAACGGCGACGGCGAGGGCGACGAGCACCGAGACCGAGGTGAGCCGCAGGTGCTGGCCGAGGGCGTCGAGGAGGATCTGGCGGCGGCTGGTCAGGTAGGCGCCGCAGAGCCACTCGTTGCGCGCGAGGCAGTCGTCCGGGGGCGCGGTCACGCGTCCATTGCATCCCAGGGGCGAGCGGCCCGGCGCGTCGTGGTGATCCGTCCGGGGTCACGGAGGGTGGCACGCCGCCTGAACAAGCGCTTAGATAGTGGGGTCCGAGAGAACGCACCCCAGTCGGAGGCCCCGTTGTTCACTTCCGTCGACGACGTCGCCGCGCGCCTCGCGGGGACCGGCTATCTGGCCTCCCCCGCCGTCGCCACCACCGTCTTCCTCGCCGACCGGCTGGGCAAGCCACTCCTCGTCGAGGGTCCCGCCGGGGTGGGCAAGACGGAGCTGGCCAAGGCCGTGGCCGAGGTCGCCGGGGCCCGGCTGGTGCGGCTGCAGTGCTACGAGGGCGTGGACGAGTCCCGGGCGCTGTACGAGTGGAACCACGCCAAGCAGCTGCTGCGGATCAGCGCCGGCCGCGACGAGACCTGGGACGAGGCCCGCACCGACATCTTCAGCGAGGAGTTCCTGCTCCCCCGCCCGCTGCTCACCGCGATCCGCGGCGACGACCCGAAGGTGCTGCTCATCGACGAGACGGACAAGGCCGACGTCGAGGTGGAGGGCCTGCTCCTGGAGGTGCTCAGCGACTTCCAGGTGACCGTCCCCGAGCTGGGCACCGTCACCGCGACCCGCCGCCCCTTCGTCGTCCTCACCTCCAACGCCAGCCGTGAGCTGTCCGAGGCGCTGCGCCGCCGCTGCCTGTTCCTGCACATCGGCTTCCCGGACGAGGAGCTGGAGCGCCGGATCGTCCGGCTGAAGGTGCCGGGGCTCACCGAGGCGCTCACCGAGTCCGTCGTCCGGGTGGTCGGCGCGCTGCGCGCGATGGACCTGCGCAAGGTCCCCTCGGTGGCGGAGACGATCGACTGGGCGCGCACCCTGCTCGCGCTCGGCGCCGACACGCTGGACGAACAGGTCGTACGGGATTCCCTGGGCGTGATCCTCAAGCACCAGGACGACATCCAGAAGGCGGCCGCCAAACTGGACCTGGACGCGCTGTGAGCACTCCGGCCGCCGCACCGGCCGGCGCTCCGGCCGACCTCGCCGCCCGGCTGACGGGACTGGTCGGCGCGCTGCGGGCGCACGGGGTGCGGATCGGCACCGGGGAGACCGTGGACGCCGGCCGGGCGATGGCGGCGCTGGGCCTGGCGGACCGCGAGCTGCTGCGCGAGGGGCTGGCGGCGACCCTGCTGCACGGCACCGGCCAACGGGGCGTGTTCGACCAGGTCTTCGACCTCTACTTCCCGCGCGGGGTGGGCGGGCCCGGCGCTGGTTCCGGTGACCCGGCCGCCGACCGGGAGGAGCTGCGGGAACGGCTCGCGGCGGCGCTGGCGGACGACGACACCGCGCTGCTGCGGCAGTTGGCGGCCGAGGCTGTGGACGGCCTGGGCGGATACGGGAGTTCGCCGGGTTCGGACGGGTGGTCGTCGTACCAGACCCTGGACCGGCTGCGGCCGCAGACGCTGCTGGCGCGGGTGCGGGTGCGGGCGGATGTCCGCGGGCGGGGCTCGGACGGCTCCGGGTTCGCGGACCGGCTGCTCGACGACGAGATCCGGCGGCGCATCGACGCCTTCCGCGGCATGGTCGCGGCGGAGGCCCGGCGCCGGGTGGCGGAGCGGCGCGGACGGGACGAGATCGCCCGGCGGGCGGTCGCCCCGAGCGCCGACCGGGTGGACTTCCTGTCCGCCGGGCGGGAGCAGCTCAGCGAGCTGCGCAGGACCGTGCGGCCGCTGGCGCGGAAGCTGGCCACCCGGCTGGCCGCACGCCGCCGCCGGGCCGCACGGGGCACCATCGACCTGCGCCGCACCCTGCGCGGGTCGCTGTCGACCGGCGGGGTCCCTCTGCGGCCGGTGCTGCGCCGGCGTCGGCCGGTCCGTCCCGAACTGGTGCTGCTGTGCGACGTCTCCGGCTCGGTGTCGGGGTTCTCCGACTTCACGATGCTGCTGGTGCAGGCGCTGCACGACCAGTTCAGCAAGGTCCGGGTGTTCGCGTTCGTCAACCGGATCGACGAGGTGACCGGCCTGCTGGAGCACGGCCGGGCCGATCCGGAGGGGCTGGGCGCCCGGATCCGCGCGGAGGCGACGCTCACCGGCTGGCACGGCAGCAGCGACTACGGGATGGCGTTCGGCGAGTTCGCGGAGCGGTACGGCGCCGCGGTGACCCCGCGCACCACGGTGTTCGTGCTCGGGGACGCCCGAACCAACAACCTCGACCCGAACCTCGCCGCCGTCCGCGAGATCGCCCGGCAGGCGCGGCGCGTCTACTGGCTGAACCCCGAACCGCTCTCCCTGTGGGGCACCGGCGACTCGGCCGCGCCGGAGTACGCGGAGCTGACGGAGATGCACGAGTGCCGCACCGCACGGCAGCTCGGCGGGCTGATCGGGCGGCTGCTGCCGGTGTGACGCACCGGGTGCCGCCACCCGCGGACGGTGACGGCACCCGGTGACCCTGCTCAGCTCTCCTTGGCCTTCGCGTAGTCGGTCGCCATGCCGCCGGCGAAGTCGTACAGGATGACCTGTTCGTCTCCCACCACCCAGGCGTCGTGTCCCGGCGGGCAGACGAAGACGTCGCCGGGGCCGATCTCGCCCTCACCGCCGTCGTCCATGACGAGGCGCATCCTGCCCTGCACCACATAGCCGTTGTGGTGGACCATGCAGTGCTCGGTGCCCGCGATCGGCGCCACCGACTCCGTCCAGCGCCAGCCCGGCTCGAAGGTGGCGACGGCGAAGTCGAGGCCGGTCATGTGCACGGCCTCCAGGTGACCGCGGGGGAAGTCACGCCGCTCGTCCGGCTTGTCGACCGTCTTGATCTCCAGCATGACGGTGTCCTTCCTTCGCACTCCCGCCGACCACTCCATCGTCTTCCTGTCAACTCGGGAGCGCCATTCGTGGGGGCGATCGGCTCGGCGGCCTTCCGCCGCTTGGTGCCATGTGACATATTACTGCCGTGAGCATGCGACTGACCTGCGACGTCGTGGTGATCGGGGCGGGCATGGTGGGCGCCGCCTGCGCCCTGTACGCGTCCCGGGCGGGGCTGGACGTGATCGTGGTGGACCGCGGCCCGGTGGCCGGCGGCACCACCGGGGCGGGCGAGGGCAATCTGCTCGTCTCCGACAAGGAAGCGGGGCCCGAGCTCGAACTGGCCCTGATGTCCAGCCGGTTGTGGACCGGCCTGGCCGCGGAGCTGGGCGACCGGATCGAGTACGAGCCGAAGGGCGGAGTGGTCGTCGCCGCCGAACCGGAGGGGCTGGCCGCCCTGGAGCGGTTCGCGGCCGGGCAACGGGCGGCCGGAGTGGTGGCGCAGAACGTGAGCGCGGATCGGCTCCACGACCTGGAGCCGTACCTGGCACCCGGACTCGCGGGCGGTGTGCGCTACCCCCAGGACGCCCAGGTGATGCCGGCGCTGGCCGCCGCGCATCTCGTGCGGGCCTCCGGCGCCCGCCTGGCGACCGGCCGCACGGTGACGGAGGTGCTGCGCGGCGCCGACGGTGCCGTGTGCGGGGTCCGGACCGACCACGGCGACCTGCACGCCCCGGCCGTGGTCAACGCGGCCGGGACCTGGGGCGGCGAACTGGCCGTCCGCGCCGGGGTGCGCCTGCCGCTCCTCCCCCGGCGCGGCTTCGTCCTGGTCACCGAGCCGTTGCCGCGCCGGGTACGGCACAAGGTGTACGCGGCCGACTACGTGGCCGACGTGGCCAGCGACTCGGCCGCCCTGCAGACCTCGCCGGTCGTCGAGGGCACGGCGGCCGGACCGGTCCTGATCGGGGCGAGCCGGGAACGCGTCGGCTTCGACCGGTCGTTCTCGCTGCCGGCGGTGCGGGCGCTGGCGGCGGGCGCGATCCGGCTCTTTCCCTTTCTGTCCGGGGTCCGGGCGATGCGCAGTTATGCGGGTTTCCGCCCGTACCTGCCCGACCACCTCCCCGCGATCGGCCCCGATCCCCGGGCACCGGGCCTGTTCCACGCCTGCGGGCACGAGGGCGCGGGCATCGGACTCGCCACCGGCACCGGCCAGTTGATCGCCCAGGTGCTGAGCGGCGGGACACCCGAACTGGATCTGACCCCGTTCCGTCCCGAGCGCTTCGACGAGGAGGCCGCGTGAACCCCCTGGAGCTGGCCGGGGCCCGGCCGGGCCCCGCCTTCACCGTCACCTTCGACGACCGCGAACTCACGGCCCTGCCCGGCCAGACGGTCGCCGCCGCGCTCTGGGCGTCCGGTGTCACGTCCTGGCGGACCACGCGCCGTACGGGCCGTCCCCGCGGGGTGTTCTGCGGGATCGGCGTCTGCTTCGACTGCCTGGTCACCGTCAACGACCGTCCCGGCCAACGGGCCTGCCTCGTGCCCGTCGAGCCGGGCGACGTGATCCGTACGCAGCAGGGCACGGGGCACGATGACTGACACGAGCCCCCGGCAGGGGCCACCCCGCCTGGCCGTGATCGGCGCGGGTCCGGCCGGTCTCGCCGCCACCCTGGCAGCCGCCCGGCACGGCCTGCGCGTCACCCTGATCGACGCGGCGCCGGAGGCGGGCGGTCAGTTCTACCGGCTGCCCGCCGCCGCTCTCGGCGCCCGCCGCCCGCAGGCCCTGCATCACCGGTGGCGCGGCTGGGAACTGCTGCGTGACGGCCTCGACCGGCAGATCACGGCGGGGCGGGTGACCCACCTCCGCGACCATCACGTGTGGTGCGTGACACGGGGACGGCGGTCCGGTTTCACCGTGCACGCGCTGCTCGGACCCGCCCAGGAACAGCCCGTCGAGGTGCGCGCGGACGCGGTGCTGCTCGCGACCGGCGGTCACGAGAAGGTGCTGCCCTTCCCCGGCTGGACGCTCCCCGGGGTCGTCACGGCGGGCGGCGCCCAGGCCATGCTGAAGGGCGCCCTGGTGCTGCCGGGTCGTACGGCCGTCGTGGCCGGCACCGGACCGCTGCTGCTGCCGGTGGCGACCGGGCTCGCGGCGGCGGGGGCCCGGGTGGCGGCCCTGGTGGAGTCCGCCGACCCGTGGGCCTTTCTGCGCCACTCCGCCGCGCTGGCCGCCCAGCCGGCCAAGCTCGCCGAAGGCGCCTGGTACGCGGCCCGGCTGCTGCGGCACGGCGTGCGCACCCTGGTCCACCACACCGTCGTCGAGGCGCACGGCGACCAGCGGCTCGAAGCCGTCACCGTCGCCGCTTTGGACACCGCGGGCCGGGTGCGGCCCGGCACCCGGCGGCGCATCGACTGCGACACGCTGGCCGTCGGGCACGGGATGCTCCCGCACACCGATCTCGCCGAGGGCCTGGGCTGCCGGATCGACGGGGTCGCGGTGCACGTGGACGACGAACAGCGCACCGACGTGCCGGGGGTGTGGGCGGCGGGCGAGGCCACCGGCGTCGGAGGCGCGGAACTCGCCCTGGCCGAGGGACATCTCGCGGGCCGGTCGGCCGCCGCGCGGCTGTCGGGCCGGGAGCCGGACGCGCACGGCCGGGCGCGGGCCGCCCGGGTCCGGGCCGGGCTGCGGCGGTTCGCCGCGGCGCTGGACGACGCGTACGCGCCGCCCGCGCACTGGGCCGAGCAGGTCACCGACGACACGGTCGTCTGCCGGTGCGAGGAGGTCACCGGCGGGGCGGTCCGGCGGGCGGTGACCGAGCTGGGCGCGGGGGACGTACGCACCGTCAAACTGCTCACTCGGGCGGGGATGGGCTGGTGCCAGGGGCGGATGTGCGGGTCGGCGGTCGCCGGGCTGACCGGCTGCCCGGAGACGGCGACGCGCAGGCCGTTCGCCCGGCCGGTGCCGCTCGGGGTGCTCGCTCGGGCCGGGGACACCGGTGCCGTCGACGGCACCGGCGGCATCGACGACGAACAGTGATATGTCACATTCCACCACTCCGGAGGTGCCCAGATGACCACTCCCCCCTCCCGCCCCTGGCGCGGTGTCCTCGTGGCCACCGCGCTCCCCCTGCGCGACGATCTCTCCGTCGACCACGAGAAGTACGCCGAGCACTGCGCCTGGCTGGTCGAGAACGGCTGCGACGGCGTCGTGCCGAACGGCTCGCTCGGTGAGTACCAGGTCCTCACTGCCGAGGAACGGGCCGCGGTGGTGGAGACCGCGGTGGCCGCGGTCGGCGGGGCGCGGGTCATGCCCGGGGTCGCCGCCTACGGTTCGGCCGAGGCCCGCCGCTGGGCGGAGCAGGCGCGGGACGCCGGCTGCGCGGCCGTGATGCTGCTGCCGCCCAACGCGTACCGCGCCGACGAGCGTTCGGTGCTGGCGCACTACGCGGAGGTCGCGCGGGCGGGGCTGCCGGTCGTGGCGTACAACAACCCCGTCGACACCAAGGTCGACCTGGTGCCGGAACTCCTCGCCAGGCTGCACGGCGAGGGGTACGTGCACGCCGTCAAGGAGTTCTCTGGCGATGTCCGGCGCGCCTACCAGCTGGCCGAACTCGCCCCCGGACTGGACCTGTTGATCGGCGCCGACGACGTCCTGCTGGAGCTGGCGATCGCGGGCGCCAAGGGCTGGGTGGCCGGTTACCCGAACGCGCTGCCGGCGTCGTCGGTCGAGCTGTACCGCGCGGCGGTGAGCGGGGACCTGGACACCGCCAGGCGACTGTACGAGCAGCTGCATCCGCTGCTGCGCTGGGACTCCAGGGTCGAGTTCGTCCAGGCCATCAAGTTGTCCATGGACATCGTCGGCCGCCACGGCGGCGTCTGCCGGCCACCGCGCGTGCCGCTGCTGCCCGAGCAGGAGGCCGCGGTCCGCGCGGCCACCGAGAAGGCCGGGGCGGCCGGACTGTCCTAGCCGGACGAGCCGGACGAGCCGGACGAGCCGTTCCGGCAGGGCCCCACCCGACCGATCTCCAGGAGCGTCATGCGCAGCACACTCGTCCTGCACGCCGTCGACTCGCACACCGAGGGCATGCCCACCCGCGTGATCACCGGCGGGATCGGGACCATTCCCGGCGCGACCATGAACGAGCGGCGGCTGTACTTCCGTGAACACCGCGATCACATCAAGCAGTTGCTGATGAACGAACCGCGCGGGCACGCCGCGATGAGCGGGGCGGTCCTGCAGCCGCCGACCCGGCCCGACTGCGACTGGGGCGTGGTCTACATCGAGGTCTCCGGCTATCTGCCGATGTGCGGGCACGGCACGATCGGTGTGGCGACCGTGCTCGTGGAGACCGGGATGGTGGAGGTGGTGGAGCCGGTCACCACCATCCGGCTCGACACCCCGGCCGGTGTGGTCGTCGCCGAGGTCGCGGTGGAGGGCGGCGCGGCGCGGAACGTCACGTTGCGGAACGTGCCGTCGTTCTCGGTCGCGCTGGACCGGAAGATCGTGCTGGCCGACGGTCGGTCGGTGACCTACGACCTGGCGTACGGCGGCAACTTCTACGCCATCCTCCCGCTGGAGGAGTTCGGCCTGCCCTTCGACCGCGCCCGGAAGGACGACATCCTCCGGGCCGGGCTGTCCCTCATGGCCGCGATCAACGCGGAGGCGGAGCCCGTCCACCCGGAGGACCCGACCATCCGCGGCTGCCACCACGTCCACCTGATCGCCCCCGGCGCCACCGCCCGCCACTCCCGGCACGCGATGGCCATCCACCCCGGCTGGTTCGACCGCTCCCCGTGCGGCACCGGCACCAGCGCGCGGATGGCCCAGCTGCACGCCCGCGGCGAACTCCCGCTGCACACCGAGTTCGTGAACGAGTCCTTCATCGGCACCCGGTTCACCGGCCGGCTGCTGGGCACCACCGAGGTGGCCGGCCGCCCCGCGGTCCTGCCCAGCTTCACCGGCCGGGCCTGGATCACCGGCACGGCCCAGTACCTGCTGGACCCGGACGACCCGTTCCCGGCCGGCTTCGTACTCTGATCCTCCCCGCACCCGTACCAGGAGTTCCGCCATGGCCGACCAGCCCAGCAGTCCGAGCGCCGCCGCTCCCGCCATTCCGTCGCTCGGCGGCCGGAAACCGAACTTCCGGGAGCGGGTCGTGGACGTGCTGCGTGCCGCGCTGATCGCCGGTGAGCTGCGCCCCGGCGAGGTGTACTCGGCGCCGGGGCTCGCCCCCCGCCTGGGCGTCTCCGCGACCCCGGTGCGGGAGGCCATGCTCGAACTCGTGAAGGAGGGCATGGTCGAGATCGTCCCGAACAAGGGGTTCCGGGTCACCGCCGTCTCCGAGCGGCAGCTCGACGAGTACACGCACGTCCGGTCCCTGATCGAGATCCCGACGACCGTCGCTCTCGCGGCCACGGCCGACCCCGGTGACCTGGAGGCGCTGCGGCCGCTCGCCCTGGAGATCGTCACCTCGGCCGTGAAGGGCGACCTCATCGCGTACGTCGAGGCCGACCTGGCCTTCCACCTCGGGCTGCTGGCGCTGGCCGGCAACGACCATCTCGTGGAGGTGGTACGGGACCTGCGGCGCCGTTCGCGGTTGTACGGGCTGACGGCGCTGGTGGCGGCGGGACGGCTGAAGGCCTCCGCCGAGGAGCACCTGGAACTCCTCGACGCCCTGTCGGCCCGCGACGAACAGGCCGTGCGCGAGGTCATGACCCGCCACCTGGGCCACGTGCGCGGCCTGTGGGCGGCCCGGCAGCCCGAGCGGCACTGACCGCCCCGCGAACCACCCTCCGGGGCGGCCGAGTCCGAGGTCGGGGTCGTGGTCGATGCCGTGGACGGACACCGCCACCTCCACCGTCAGCTGGACTCGCGCACCACCAGGCGGCACGGCACGGTGTGCACCCCGGGCTCCGGCTCCTCGTCGATGGCCCTGAGCAGCCGCAGCGCGGCGATCCGGCCGATCTCGGCCAGGTTCATGTCGACGGTGGTGAGCGGCGGGCGGCAGGCGAGGGCCATGGTGTCCCAGTTGTCGTAGCCGACCACGGCGATGTCCCCCGGCACGTCCTTGCCGCGCTCGCGCAGCGCGTCCGCGACGCCCCGGGCGATCTGGTCGTTGCCGCAGAAGAAGGCGTCCGTGTCGGGCGCCGTCCGCAGCACCGCGTCGGCGGCGCGCCTTCCCCAGGCCTCGCTCCACTCCCCGAAGTGCACCCGCCCGGCGGCCAGCCGCAGGCCCGCCTCGGCCAGGTGCTCGACGGCGTGCCGGGCGCGGTCCCGGGCGGCCTGGTGGTGCTCGGGTCCGGTGACGTGGGCGATGCGGGTACGGCCGGTGGCGAGCAGGTGCTCCACGGCGAGCCGGGCCCCGCCGCGGTCGTCGGTGACCACCGAGGTGTCGGCGGGGCCGGTCGACGGGGCGAGGGCGTACACGACCGGGATCGCCGGGTCGATGCCGGTCAGCGGCGGGCGGGGGTCGGTACGGCGGCCGGCCACGATGACGCCGTCGACCCGCCGGTCGGTGAGGGTGCGCAGGTGATGCTGCTCGCGGATGGCGTCGCCCCGGGTGTCGCAGAGCAGGACGGAGATCTTCCCGGCGCCGAGCGCGTCCTCCGCGCCGAGCAGGACGGGGGTGCTGAACCGTCCGATGCCGTCCGTCGTCATCAGGCCGACCGTCCAGCTGCGGCCGCTGTGCAGGCTCTGCGCGTGCTGGTTGGGCCGGAACCCGAGCGCCTGCACCGCGTCCATGACCCGCTGCCGGGTCTCCGGGCGCATCCGGCCGGCGCCGTTCAGCGCCTTGGACGCCGTGCCGACGCTGACACCGGCGAGCGCGGCGACATCGGTGAGCCTGGCCCGGCCGGTGGGCGGGGAGTCTGGAGCAGAGGTCACGGGCAAACCTTTTCCTCGATGGTTTCTCGACCGCGTCACCCGTCTCACGGCGACAGAGCCGCCCGCCATCCTCCCAGCCCGCCAGGTGAAGGGCCAGACCCCTGGAGCGACTTGAGAAATCCGTGCCGGGCGTCTTGACCGCCGTCTCCGACTGCCCTGTACTTCTCGACGAGAAAACGGTTGCCCACCATGGTCCCGCACCTCGCCACGCCCGAGGTTCCGGACGACGTTCGGGATACCGACAGCACTGACGTCACGGCGCCCACCCCTCCTCACCCCGGAGAGCCATGCCCCGCACCCGCTCCGCCCCGCCCTCCCCCGTCGGCCCGGTCCGGCTCACCCCCGACGCCCGTACGGCGCTGCGTCCGGCAGCCGTCACCATCGACGCGGGCTTCTGGCACGACCGTCGCACCACCAACGCCAGGGTCTCCCTCCCCCAGGGTCCGGACCTGCTGGAGTCCGCCGGGAACCTGCACAACCTCCGGCTGGCGGCGGCAGCACGGGAGGCGTCGCCGGAGGCGGCGGGCGAGGGCGGGTTCCGGGGCGCGTTCCCCTTCGTCGACACGGACGTCTACAAGTGGCTGGAGGCGGCGTCCTGGCACCTCGCGGAGAACCCGGACGCGTCGCTGGCCGCCGAGGTGGAACGGATCGTCGCCCTGGTGGCCGCCGCCCAGCAGCCCGACGGCTACCTCAACACCTGGTTCCAGCTGGTCAAGGGCGGTGAGCGGTACCAGGACCTGCGCTGGGGGCACGAGCTGTACTGCGCCGGCCACCTGATCCAGGCCGCCGTGGCCCACCACCGCTCCACCGGGCGCGCCGAACTCCTCGACGTGGCCCGCAGGTTCGCCGACCACATCGACTCGGTGTTCGGTCTGCCGGGCAGCGGCAGGCCCCTCGACGGCGTCGACGGCCACCCCGAGGTGGAGACGGCCCTGGTGGAGCTGTACCGGGAGACCGGCGAGCGCCGCTACCTGGACCTGGCCGGGTATTTCGTGGACCGGCACGGCCACGGCCTGCTGGGCGGCGACGCCTACTGCCAGGACCGGGTGCCGCTGCGCGAGGCGACGAACGTCGAGGGGCACGCCGTACGCCAGTTGTACCTGCTGGCTGCGGCCGCGGACCTGGCGGCGGAGACCGGGGACGCCGAACTGCGGTCGGCCGGGGAGCGGTTGTGGCAGGCCATGACGACCACCAAGACCCACCTCACCGGCGGGCTCGGCGCGCACCACGACAAGGAGGACTTCGGCGACCCCTACGAACTCCCCAACGAGCGCGCCTACTGCGAGACCTGCGCCGCCATCGCCTCCGTCCAGTGGAGCTGGCGCATGGCCCTGCTCACCGGCCGGGCCCGCTACTCCGACCTGATCGAACGCACCCTCTACAACGGCTTCCTGGCCGGGGTCTCGCTGGACGGCGAGCGGTGGCTGTACGTCAACCCGCTCCAGGTCCGCGACGGCCACACCGACACCGGCGGCGACCAGTCGGCCCGCCGCACCCGCTGGTTCCGCTGCGCCTGCTGCCCGCCCAACGTGATGCGGCTGCTGGCGAGTCTGCAGCACTACCTGGCGTCGTGCGACGAACAGGGCCTGCAGATCCACCAGTTCGTCACCGGGACGTACGCGACCGACCGGGTCCGGGTGCGGGCCGAGACGGACTACCCCTGGCACGGCACGGTCGCGTTCACCGTGCTGGAGACCCCGTCCGACGGCCCCTGGACGCTGTCACTGCGCATCCCGGAGTGGTGCCGGGAGTTCCGGGTGCGGTGCGGCGAGGAGACGTACGAGGCACCGGTGGACGACGGCTGGCTGCGGCTGACGCGGACCTGGGAACCGGGCGACCGGGTGGTGCTGGAACTCACCCTGGAGCCGCGGCTGACCGCCGCCGATCCGCGCGTGGACGCCGTACGCGGCTGTGCGGCGATCGAGCGCGGGCCGCTCGTGCACTGCCTGGAGCAGGTCGACCACCCGGGCGGCGGTCTCGACGACATCGTCCTCGACCCGTCCCGGCCGCTCGCCGTGAAGCACCGCCCGGACCTCCTCGGCGGTGTCACCACCGTGGTGGCCGGAGGCCGGCGCCGCCGCGTCCCCGACCGCGGCTGGTGGCCGTATGCCCCGGCGACCGGTGCAGAGGCCGGACCCGAGGGCGAGCCGGTCGAGCTGACCGCGATCCCGTACCACGTCTGGGCCAACCGCGAGGACGGCAGCATGCGCGTCTGGCTCCCCACCTCCTGAGACACCCCGTCCTACGACAACGAGGTCACCCGTGACACCCACCCGCCGTACCCTCATGGCCGTCGCCACGGCCGCCGCCCTTCTCCCGCTCTCCGCCTGCGGTGGCGGCTCCGGCTCCTCCGGATCGTCGTCCGCGGCCGGCGGCACGTACGCCTTCTGGGACCCCTACCCGCAGTTCGACGCCTCCTCCGACTGGGGCAGGCGGGTCACCGCGTGCGGCACCGCGGCCGGGGTGAAGCTGAAGCGGACCGCATACGACACCACCGACCTGGGCAACAAGGCGCTGCTGGCCGCGCAGCAGGGCAACGCGCCGGACGTGATGCTGGTCGACAACCCGGTCGTCTCCACGCTGGTGGAGGCCGGGATCCTCAACAGGACGAGCGACCTCGGGCTCGACACCTCCTCGATCCAGAAGAACATCATCGGCGCCGGCACGATCGACGGCGCCTCCTACGGCGTCCCGATCGGCGCCAACACCCTCGCGCTGTACTACAACAAGAAGGTCCTCTCCGCGGCCGGCGTCGATCCGGCCTCGGTGAAGGACTGGGCGTCGCTCACGGCCGCGCTGAAGAAGGTCAAGGCGGCCGGGAAGAAGGGGATCACCTTCTCGGCGGTCAACACCGAGGAGGGCAGCTTCCAGTTCCTGCCGTGGTTCTGGGGCGCGGGCGGTGACCTCACCAGGCTCGACTCCGCCGAGGGAGTCGCCGCGCTGTCGCTGTGGAAGCAGTGGGTGGACGCGGGGTACGCGCCGAAGGACGTGCTGCAGAACACCCAGACCACCAGCTGGCAGGAGTTCGCCACCGGCGACTACGCGTTCAGCGAGAACGGCACCTGGCAGCTCGGCAACGCCGACAAGGCCGGCTTCGGGTACGGCGTGATCAACATCCCCGGTCGGAACGGCGGTTCGGCACCGGTGCCGACGGGCGGCGAGTTCGTCACCGTGCCGGTGCAGAAGGACACCTCGCGCTACGACGTCAGCAAGAAGATCGTCAACTGCCTGACCAGCGACTCCAGTCTGCTGGCCACCGACACCACGCTCATGTACGTGGCGCCGACCTCCGCCGTGCAGAGCGAACAGGTCGCCAAGAACACGGAGTTGAAGCCGTGGGTGGCGGCGGTCGCGGCGGCGCGGGGCCGGACCAGCGGTGGTCTCGGCACCAAGTACCCGACGATCTCCCAGCCCCTGTGGACGGCCGTGCAGGCGGCGCTCTCCGGCAGCAAGAGCCCCCAGGACGCACTGGATGCCGCACAGGCCGCGGCGGGCAAGGGCTGACCGATGGCTGTGAATCTGCGGGTCGGCGGGGGCTTGTCGCGCAGTTCCCCACGCCCCTACAGGGCCGCCGCACCACAGGGAGTTCGCCTGTCCCCCGCCCTTCGGCGGCGGCTGACCGCTCTCGCCTTCGTTCTCCCCCTCCTCGCCTACCTCGCCGCCTTCTACGCCTATCCGCTCTACCGCAACCTCGACCTCAGCCTGCGCGACTACACGGTGCGCTCCTTCGTGGCGGGCGACGCCCCGTTCTCCGGATGGGCCAACTTCCGTACCGTGCTGGACGACCCGACGTTCGGCCCGGCGATGCGGCACACCATGGTCTTCACCTTCGTGTCGATCGCCTTCCAGTACGTGATCGGGCTGGCCCTCGCGGTCTTCTTCAACCGGCACTTCCGGCTGTCGACCGGGCTGCGGGCGCTGTTCCTGATCCCCTGGCTGCTGCCGCTGATCGTGTCGGCGTCGACCTGGTCGTGGATGTTCAACAGCGAGTCGGGGGTGGTGAACTACTTCCTGCACTTCCTGGGCGTCGCTCCGGTCGGCTGGCTGACCTCGCCCACCTGGGCGCTGGCCTCGGTGATCATCGCCAACATCTGGATCGGCATCCCCTTCAATCTGGTCATCCTGCACAGCGGCCTGCAGAACATCCCCGGTGAGCTGTACGAGGCGGCGGCGCTGGACGGTGCGGGCGCCTGGCAGCAGTTCCGCCGGATCACCCTCCCGCTGCTGCGGCCGGTGTCGGCGATCACCCTGCTGCTGGGGTTCGTCTACACCCTCAAGGTGTTCGACCTGATCTGGATCATGACCAAGGGCGGCCCCGGCGACGCCTCCTCCACCCTGGCCACCTGGTCGTACCAGCTCGGTTTCGGCACGCTGCTGCCCAGGTTCGGTCCCGGAGCCGCGGTCGGCGACATCCTGATCCTCATCGCGCTGGCCTTCGGCCTGCTGTACATCCGCGTCCAGAGGAGGCAGGAGGCATGAAGCCGGCCACGGACAGGCGCCGTCACACGGTCATCGGCCTGCTGCTCACCGCCCTGATGCTGTTCCCGGTGTACTGGATGGTCAACGTGTCCCTCACCCCGCAGCAGGACATGCGCAAGAGTCCGCCGGACCTGCTGCCGCTGCACCCCACTTTCGAGGGCTACCGGGCGGTCCTCGACGACCAGTTGCCCTACCTGGGCACGAGCCTGCTGATCGGCCTCGGCACGGTCGTGCTGACCCTCCTGATCGCCGCGCCCGCCGGTTTCGCGCTGGCCAAGCTGCGCCCGCGCGGCGCCGGCGCCCTCGGGCTGGCGCTCCTCGTCGCCCAGATGGTCCCGGGGATCGTCATGGCGATGGGCTTCTACGGCGTCTTCCTGGACCTCGGTCTGCTCAACTCCTGGTGGGGACTGATCGTCGCGGACTCCACCATCGCCGTGCCCTTCGGCGTCATGATCTTCACCGCCTTCATGTCCGGCATCCCCGGCGAACTCGTCTCGGCCGCCCGGATCGACGGCGCCGGCACCTGGCGCACCTTCCGGTCGGTGGTCCTCCCGCTGAGCCGCAACGCGGTCGTCACCGTCTCGCTGTTCGGCTTCCTGTGGGCCTGGTCCGACTTCGTCTTCGCCACCACCCTGGACGGCGGCGGCGGTTGGAGGCCGATCACGCTCGGCATCTACACGTACATCGGCAACAACAACCAGGAGTGGAACGCGATCATGGCCACCGCCGTCGTCGCGTCGGTCCCCGCGGCCGTCCTCCTGATCCTCGCCCAGCGCTATGTGGCCGCGGGCGTCACCGCGGGCGCGGTGAAGGACTGAACTCCCGCTTCCCCCCTACTCCTTGATGAGGAGACCCATGCCATGAGCCGCATCCCCCGCAGAGCCGCCCTCGGTGCCCTGGCCCTGACCGCCGCCGCCCTCGGCACCACGGCCCCCGCCGCCCACGCCTCGCCCACCTCCGCCACCACCCTGGTGGTGAGCGCGAACCAGACCCTGCGCCCGGTCACCCACGTGGCCTCGGGCAGCCTGTACGGCCTGGACACGGCGAGCGTGCCCGCCGACAGCCTGGTCGAGCCGCTGAAGCCGAACACCTTCGTGCAGATGGCACCCGGCGGCAGCCAGCTGCCCAACGGCGAGCCCGCCCCCGGCGGTGACGCCCTGGTCGTCGCCCCGGAAGCGGCCAGGGCCGGTGCGAAGGTGGTCGTACGGATGCCGGACTGGTACCCGAACTTCCCCTACAAGTGGGTGAGCTGGAGCGACTGGCTGGCGGCCGTGGACAAGCAGGTCGCGTCCGTGCGGTCGTCCGGCGCCACGAACGTCAGCGCCTACGAACTGTGGAACGAGCCCGACGGCACCTGGAACACCTCGGCGGCGGGCGCCTTCGACGACGGCTGGGCACGGACGTACCGGGAGGTCCGTGCGAAGGACAGCGGCACCCCGATCCAGGGGCCCAGCTTCGCGACGTACACCGACAGCAAGATGAGGACGTTCCTCCAGGACGCCGTCGCGAACAACGCCGTGCCCGACATCGTCAGCTGGCACGAGCTGCAGAGCAGCGCGAACATCGCCGCGCACGTGGCCGACTACCGGGCCCTGGAGTCGAGCCTCGGCCTCAGCCCGCGCCCGATCGCCATCGAGGAGTACGGCACCACGGGCGAGGTCGGTGTCCCCGGTCCGCTCGCGAGCTATGTCGCCAAGTTCGAGCGGGCGGGCGTGCACGACGCCGAACTGGCCTTCTGGAACCACTACGGCACCCTCGGCGACACCCTCACCGACACCGGCGGCTCACCGAACGGCGCCTACTGGCTCTACCAGTGGTACGGCGCCATGTCGGGGAACATGCTGGTCACCACGCCTCCGGCACAGACCGGCATCGACGGCTTCGCCTCCCGCAACGGCGCGGGCAACCAGATCAGCGTCGTCACCGGCGGCTGCACCGGTTCGTGCGCCGTCACCGTCAACGGACTGTCGTCGCTCTCCGCCTTCGGCTCCACCGTGCACGTCAAGCTGGAGTACACCCCGTCCAGGGGCCGGACGACCGCCGTCTCCGGGCCGGTGACGATCTCGGACACCGACTACCCGGTCAGCGGCGGCTCGATCACCGTACCGGTGACCATGAACGCCTCCGACGGCTACCACCTGACCATCACGCCGAGCGGCACCGCCACCTCGCTGGCCGGCCGCTACCAGATCACCAACAGGAACAGCGGCCTCGCCCTCGACACGAGCGGCGCGGGCACGGCCCAGGGCACCCTCGTCGTCCAGGCCGCCTCCACCACCGGCACCGACCAGAACTGGACCCTGGTGGCCGCGGGCAACGGCCTCTACAAGATCAAGCAGCAGGCGAGCGGCCTGCTCCTGGGCATCACCAACGCGGGAACCTCCGACGGCGGCACCGCCCTGATCTGGGGTGACAACGGCACCGCCGATCACCTCTGGCAGCTGATCCCGTCCGGTGACGGCTCCTACAAGATCGCGAATTACCACAGCGGGCTGCTGCTCGGGGTGACCGGCATGAGCACCTCCTCCGGTGCCCAGGTCCTGCAGTGGGACGACAACGGCACCGCCGACCACCTGTGGAGGCTGACGGCTCGCTGACGTACCCCACGGCGCACCCGAGCGGACCCCGTGCGGGGTGACGAGCCGCGTCCGTCGCCCCGCACGCCCTGCTGCTCGGCAGCCGGGTGTCCCCGACGACGTGAGGAAGGGATTCCGCGTGAGGAAGGGATTCCGCATGACCTGCTGACCGCTCGGCAACGGGGGCGGAGGCCGCTAAGTTGTCCGGCATGAGCAACCTTGACCGCGCCCCCGTTCCGAGCGTGTGCGGCGGCCGCGGATTCGTCGTCGCCGAACCCGTCCGCGAACTGCTGAGCCCCCGCCAGGTACGACTCGGTGAGTCGACCGAGGTGCGCCGGCTGCTGCCGAACCTCGGCCGCCGCATGATCGGCGCCTGGGCGTTCGTCGACCACTACGGCCCCGACGACATCGCCGACGAGCCCGGGATGCAGGTGCCGCCGCATCCGCACATCGGGCTGCAGACGGTCAGCTGGCTGCACCAGGGCGAGGTGCTGCACCGCGACTCGACCGGCAGCCTCCAGACGATCCGCCCGCGCGAACTCGGGCTGATGACCTCGGGCCGGGCGATCAGCCACTCCGAGGAGAGCCCCCGGCCGCACGCCCGCTACCTGCACGGGGCGCAGCTGTGGGTGGCCCTGCCGGATTCCCACCGGCACACGGACCCGAAATTCGAACACCACCCCGACCTGCCGACGGTCACGGCGCCCGGTCTGACGGCCACGGTCATCCTCGGCTCCCTCGACGGCGCGACCTCCCCCGGTACCGTGTTCACTCCCATCGTCGGCGCGGACCTGACCCTCGGCCAGGGCGCCGACCTGCGGCTTCCCCTGGAGCCCGACTTCGAGTACGGGGTCCTGGCGATGTCCGGCGAGGTCCACGTCGACGGCGTTCCGGTGCTCCCGGGCTCCATGCTCTACCTGGGCTGCGGCCGCTCCGACCTCCCCCTGCGCGCGGAGTCGGACGCGTCGGTCATGCTCCTGGGCGGCGAGCCGTTCGAGGAGGAGCTGATCATGTGGTGGAACTTCGTCGGGCGTACCCAGGAGGACATCGAGCAGGCCCGCGCGGACTGGATGAGCGGGTCGAGATTCGGAGAGGTGAAGGGCTACGACGGAGCGCCCCTGCCCGCCCCCGAACTGCCGCCGGTACCGCTGAAACCACGGGGAAGAGTGCGCTGAGCCGGTATTTCACGACACCGCACACACACCACCGGGCGAGGCGAAAGACGCCCCGCCCGGTTTCATCAACCGGGATCATCCCCGCAGGCGCAGGGAGCAGCGTTCAGCGTGGCCACCCGCGGCCGACTCGTCCCGACCGGCGCCCGCGAACTGCTCCTACGAGATGGCCAAAATGACGCGCGCAGGTTCAATCGGCGAGCCCTCACGGAAGCGGGAAAATCTTCCAGAAAGCGGCTTTCTGGGTTTATTTCGAGAACCATCTGAGATATTATGTGAAATTATGGATCCAAGCCGAGGCAGAATCGTTTTTGCCGACGCCGTTCACCATCGGGCATCGCCATGATCTGGGAAATACTGGTCCTGGGTTTTGTACTCAGTCTGGACAATTTCCGGGTATCGATCGCGCTCGGCACGGTCCCATTCGGTGTGAAGCGTGCGGTGCAGGTGGCGCTGACCTTCGGGCTGATGGACGCGATCATGCCCCTGGTCGGGCTGTTGATCGGTCACCGGATCGGGGAGTCCGTCGGAGCCGTCGCCGATGTGGTGGGCGCCACCGCGCTCGGCGGGTACGGTCTCTACCTGGTCATCGCGGCCCTTCGGAACCCCGAGCCGGACGAGTTGGACCACCCGTGGGCGTTGTTCGGCATCCCGTTGACGCTGAGCCTGGACAACTTGTTCGCCGGCGCGAGCCTGGGGGTCCTCGGGCTCTCCCCGTGGTTCTCGGCCGCCGTCTTCGGTGTCATGACGGCGGCGTTGTCGTTGGTCGGGCTGCAGCTCGGACGTGCTGCGGCGCGTCTCATCCGGATCCGCTCGGATCTGCTGAGCGGGGTCACCTTGATCATCGCCGCTGCGGTGCTGCCGTTGTGGCCCGGTGGCTGAGCCGACCGGGTCGGTGCGCGCGGGGGACCAGCGGAAGACCGTCGTCCCGCGAGGCGGCGTTGGCGGCCTCGACGGCCTGGGCGACCAGGTCGTGGTCGGGCGACAGGTGGCAGACCGGGTCGGTGCGGGCGGCGTCGCCGGTGAGCAGGAACGCCTGGCAGCGGCACCCGCCGAAGTCCACCTCTCGCCGGAAGCAGCTCCGGCAGGGCTCCGGCATCCAGTCGGTCCCCCGGAACGCGGTCATCACCGGGGACTCGGCCCAGATCCACCGCAGCGAGTCCTCCCGCACGCTGGCCCGCGGCAACGGCAGGGACTGGGCGGCCGGGCAGGGCAGAACGTCGCCGTTCGGCGTCACGGTCAGTTGTCGGCAGGCCCAGCCGCCCATGCAGGGCTTCGGGTAGCGGCTGTAGTAGTCGGGGATGACGTAGACGACATCCATGCGATCCCGCAGCCGCTCGCGGGCGGCCCGCACGACGGTCTCGGCCGCCTCGAGCTGGGCCCGGCTCGGCAGCAGCGCGTCACGGTTTCGCCAGGCCCAGCCGTAGTACTGGGTGTTGGCCAGCTCCAGCCGGTCGGCGCCCACCTCCTCGGCCAGCCCGATCACCTCGGCGACGCGGTCGATGTTGTGCCGGTGCAGCACCACGTTCATGGTGAGCGGCCAGCCCAGCTCCTTGACCACGCCCATCGCCTCGATCTTGCGCTGGAAGGACGGGGTCCCCGCGATCCGGTCGGACACGGTCGGTTCGTCGGCCTGGATGCTGATCTGCACGTGGTCCAGGCCGGCGGCCCGCAACTGCTCGGCCCTCGGAGGCGAGAGCCCGAGGGCGCTGGTGATCAGATTGGTGTAGAGGCCCAGGTCGTGGGCGTCCGCCACGATCTCCGCCAGATCGCGCCGCAGCAGCGGTTCCCCACCGGACAGATGACACTGCAGAACCCCGAGGTCAGCCGCCTGGGCGAGCACCCGCCGCCACTCGTCGGTGGCCAGCTCGTCCTGGTAGCCGGCCAGGTCCAACGGGTTGGAGCAGTACGGGCAGGCCAGCGGGCAGCGGTAGGTGAGCTCGGCGAGCAGGCCGTACGGGCTATCCATCGCCAAGCTCCAGCCAGCGCCGGGCGACGAGCCGGTCCAGGAACTGCCGCACCTCGCCCTCGGGGACGGTCTGGTAGCGGGCGCCGAGCTCGGTCACGATCTCGGCCACGGTGTGCCGCCCGTCGCACAGCTCGAGGACGGCCGCGCCGCTGCCGTTCAGCACCACCACCGTCTCGGGGTGCAGCAGGACCTTGCGCTGCCTGGTCCGGCAGAAGGTCAGCCGGACATGGCGCGCAAGCCTGGGCCGGTCCGAGCCGGACACGCCGGGTCGGGTCCTGGTTCCGGTCCGGGTCGTTCCGGTAGGGGTCGCGTGCATGGTGGTCACTCCGGGTAGGCCTGGTCGATGGCGTCCATCAGGCTCCACAGGACGTCGCACTTGAACGACAGCGCGTCGACGGCGCGCGCCTGGGACTCGGCGGAGAGGCAGTGGGCGGTGACCACCTCCAAGGCGTGCTCGCAGTCATGTGGAGCCTGCTCCAGGCGAGCACGGAAGTAGGCAAGGCCCTCTGGGTCGATCCATGGGTACCACCGCTCGAACGCGGCCAGCCGCGCGGCCATCAGGTCGGGCGCGAACAGCTCGGTGAGCGAGGACGCCACCGCCTCCACCCACGGCCGGGTCCGGGCGAAGTTCACGTAGGCGTCGACGGCGAAGCGCACCCCGGGCACCAGGTGCCGGTGGTCCTTCACCTCCTCGCGGGTCAGCCCGGCGGCCTCGCCCAGGCGCAGCCACGCCTCGATGCCGCCCTCGCCGCCGCCGGTGCCGTCGTGGTCGATGATCCGCCGGATCCAGCGGCGGCGGACCTTGAGGTCGGGGCAGTTGGAAAGGATCGCGGCGTCCTTGCGGGGGATGTTCTCCTGGTAGTAGAAGCGATTGGCCACCCAGCCCCGGATCTGCCGGCGGCTGAGCCGGCCCGCGTTCATCCGGACGTGGAACGGGTGCTGGTCGTGGTAGCGCCGCGAGTGGGCCCGCAAGATCTCGACGAAGCCGTCGGCGCCGGTTGTGGTGGTCGTTGTCATCACGGCTCTACACCTGGACCTCGAGGCCGTCCATGGCCACTTCCATGCCGCTCTCCTCCACGGTACGCCGCTCGGGCGCGCCCTCCAGGAGGACCGGGTTGGTGTTGTTCATGTGGACGAAGATCGTCCGCCCCACACCCAGCGACCGGAGCTGCGCCAGGCTGCCGTCCGGGCCGTCGATGGGCAGGTGGCCCATCTCCCGGGACGTCTTGCCGGCCAGGCCGAGCCGTACCAGCTCGTCGTCACGCCAGCAGGTCCCGTCGATCAGCAAGCAGTCGCAGCCCTCGATCTCCCCGTGCAGCGCCGGTGTCAGCGATTGCACGCCCGGCAGGTACACCAGAGTCCCGCCGCTGCGCTCGTCGGCCAGCCGGTAGCCCACGACGCGGCCGTGGTCCGCCCCTGTTGCGAACCGGTCGCGCTTGACGGTGGGCACGTCGAAAGCCCGGCAGGACAGACCCTCCGCCAGGGCGAGGTCGGCGTCGGGGATCACCGCATGCCACTCGACCGGGCAGTAGCGCTCGAGCGCACGCAGAATCCCCGAGCCGTCGAACAGGGTCTTGCGCACCGCCTGAGTGGCGAACAGCCGCAGGGCGCGGGCCTCGCGCAACAGCAGCAGGCCCAGCGTGTGGTCCAGCTCGGCGTCGGTGAGCAGCACCGCCTCCAACGGCGTCGTCCGGTCGTCGCGCGGGTGCAGGCCTGGAAAGACCTCGATCTGTGCGCGCACGTCGGGCGAGGCGTTGATGAGGAACCACCGTCGTCGGTCGGCACTGACCGCGACCGACGACTGGGTGCGCGCGAGGCCGGCCCCGGAGCGGACCGCGGCGCACACCGGGCAGCCGCAGTTCCACTGCGGGGAGCCACCCCCCGCCGCCGAGCCCAGCACTCGCAGCAACACGCTGGCACTTCCGTTCATCGAGGATCCGGGTCCGTGAGGATCCAGGTCCGTCGTCGGCGCGGCCGTCCATGGCCGTCTCGAACCGCCGGAGGGCGCCGGACCAGGTCCGGCGCCCTCCCACCTCCGCTAGTCCTCCAGGTCCTCCAACTGAGCGAGGTACATGGTCACCTCGGCCGCGACTGCGATCTCGTCGAACTCGGGTGTCTCCCACACAGCGAGCTGAGTCTCCATGGAGTCACCTCCTCTCTGGCGGATGCGGCGGGCTCCGGTCAGCGCGCTATGACGGTTCCGGGAGAGCGAAGACGAGCAGGGCGCTTCCGTGCCCCGCCCCGAGCATGCCGGGGAGGAACCCCTCGGCCCAGCCACCCCAGCCGACCGGTACGGCGACGTACTGCCTGCCGTCGACCATGTAGGTGCTCGGGCTGCTGTGGTGGCCGCTTCCGCACTGGAACTGCCACAGCTGCTCCCCGGTGCGGGCGTCGAGCGCGTTGAACTCCCCGGAGGGCTCACCGGCGAACACCAGGTCACCGCCGGTGGCCAGCACCGAGGCGCACATCGGGAGTTCGTTGCGCCAGCGCCACTTCTCCTCGCCGGTGGCGTCGAAGGCGCTGATGGACCCCGCCATGTCCTCGATGTCCACCTGAACGCCCGCACCCCAGTACGGGATGCTCTCCTTGAACTCCCGGCGTCGCCGGGTGGCCGTGGCGCCGGTGTCCTGGACCGGGACGTAGAAGAGCCCGGTCCTCGGGCTGTAGGCCGCATGGGTCCATTCCTTGGCGCCGGCCGGACCCGGGTAGAAGTGGACCGGTTCTCCCTCCTTGTCCGGGTACACCTTCGCCGTCACCTGGCCGTCCCTCGTGATCGCTCCCCATGTGATGCGGTCCACGAAGGGGGTGATCCCGACCCTTTCGCCGTTCGTGCGGTCGAGGACGAAGAAGTAGCCGTTCTTGTCGAAGTGCCCGAGCAGTTTGCGCCCGTCCTGCTCGAACAGGATGCACTCGGCGATGCTGTCGTAGTCCCACACGTCGTGCGGGGTGCACTGGTAGTGCCAGCGGATCTGACCGCTGTCGACGTCGACGGCGATGACGCAGTCGGTGAAGAGATTGTCGCCCTCGCGCACCTCTCCGTCGAAGTCGGGTGCCGGGTTGCCGGTGCCGACGTACAGCAGGTTCGTCTCCGGGTCGAAGGTGCCGGTGACCCAGCAGTTCGCCCCGCCGCGTGCCCAGGCCTCGCCTTCGGCGGGCCAGGTCTCCGATCCCGGTTCCCCGGGCTTCGGCACCGTGTAGCAGCGCCACTGGTGCTCGCCGGTCTCGAGGTCGAACGCGTCGAGGTGGCCGCGTACGCCGAACTCGCCGCCGGAGCTCCCGACGATGACCATGTTCTTCACGATCAGCGGGGCGAGCGTGGCGCTCTCCCCGGCCCGGACGTCACCGTAGGTCTTGTCCCAGACCCGATGGCCGGTGGTGGCGTCGAGTGCGAGCACACGAGCATTCGCCGTGACGAAGAAGACCTTCCCCTGAGCCACGGCGACCCCTCGGTTCACGTTCCCGCAGCACAAGGAGACGTCGAAGGGGACCGCATGCTTGTACCGCCAGATCTCCACGCCCGTCTTGGCGTCAAGGGCCCAGACCCAGCCGTCCCAGCCGGAGAGGAACATGACCCCGTCGACGACGATCGGGGTGGCCTCGAACGAGTAGGTCGACGCACCCGCGATCAGGCCGGTCGTGCCGGCCTGGAAGACCCATGCCGGGACCATGCGTTTGACGTTCTCCGTGTTGATCTGATCCAGGGGGCTGTACCGCTGCCCGTTGTAGGCGCCGTAGTAGGTGAGCCAGTTCTGTGGTTCCTCGCGGGCATTGAGGATGCGTTCGTAGGTGACTCCGGCCACCACCGGCGGCGCGACATCCCCGCCCGCGGTCTTGCCGGTCAGGCGTCCCTGATCGACGGCAACGCCCGCGTCCACGTAGTCGACGGTCATTTCCTCCACCTCCTGCTTCCTGCTACGGCCGCGGCTGTTCGGGGCGGTCGAGGCGAGCCTCCGGCGGAGCGTCTCCCAGGACGACGATGGCGCCGGTCAGCCCCCTGCCCTCGTCATTGCCCGTGGGCGAGCTGAACCAGTAGTAGCCCGGCCCGTCGAGGTTGAGGGTCGCGTGTCCGCGCGAGTGGTTCACGAGCCAGATGAACTTCCGGTCGCCGTTGCTCGGCAGGAGCGCGCAGTGCGTGTTCATGTCGTCATTGATGATCTCGAGTTCGATATCGCCTCCATGGGGCATGACCAGAATGTCGGGATCCCAGGTCAGCTCATCCGGGTGGATGCGAATGGTGGCCTCCATGTGGCCGTCCGATTTCTCAGCGGCCTGTCCAATGCGTCCGGTTCCCAGCACTTGCCCGAGCGCTGCCTTGTTCTGTGCGTCCAACCCGATCTTGTCCAGCAGGTCGGACCGCTGCTGCGCGGTCGTCATCGGGGCTTCACCCTCCTCATCCCGAATCCCCGTTTTTCAGAAGAAGTGTTCTCCGAATCAACTTTGGCATTTCCTGCGTCGAATGAACCACGCCGGAAAGGGAGAGAATTTGGTATTCAATAAACACGCTACGCCGGATGATTCACACCGCCAAGCGCGAGCGCCAGTCCGGGCTGCTCATGCCGTTCGTCCGCGACCGGCTACCGTTCGTACCCCGATGTGCCACCGTTGGGAGAAGCCGGACCGCATCGAGCGAGGTCGTACCGGTCGAGGTTCATGACCTTGGCCCACGCGGCAGCGAAGTCCCGCACGAACTTCTCCCGTGCGTCGTCGCTCGCGTAGACCTCAGCGATGGCACGCAGCTCGGAGTTCGAGCCGAAGACGAGGTCGACGCGGCTACCGGTCCACTTGACCTCGCCGGTAGCGCGGTCGCGGCCCTCGAAGGTTTCCGCGGTCGCGGATGTCGGCTTCCATTCCGTGCCCGTGGCGAGCAGATTCACGAAGAAGTCGTTGGTCAGCGCCCCGGGCGCCGACGTGAAGACGCCCAGCGGCGACTGTTGGTAGTTGGCGCCCAGCACTCGCAGGCCGCCCACGAGGACGGTCATCTCGGGCGCGCTCAGGTCCAGCAGGTTCGCTCGGTCCACGAGCAGGTGCTCCGACGGCAGCCGGTTTCCCTTGCCGCGGTAGTTGCGGAACCCGTCCGCGGTCGGCTCGAGCGGGGCGAAGGACTCCGCATCGGTCCACTCCTGCGTGGCGTCCGTGCGTCCCGGGCTGAAGGGGACCTGGACGTCGTGGCCGGCAGCCTCGGCGGCCTGCTCGACGGCGGCGGCTCCGCCGAGCACGATGAGGTCGGCCAGCGAGATCTTCTTGTCCCCGGTCTCGGAGCTGTTGAAGGACTCCTGGATCCCCTCCAGGACGTGCAGCACTTGTGCCAGCGTGTCAGGGTCGTTGACCTCCCAGCCCCGCTGCGGCTCAAGGCGGATGCGCGCGCCGTTCGCCCCGCCACGCCTGTCGCTGATGCGGAACGTCGAGGCCGACGCCCACGCGGTCGAGACGAGCTGGGAGACGGACAGCCCGGAGGCGAGGACCTGCCTCTTGAGCGCGGCGACGTCAGCCGTCCCGACGAGCTCGTGGTCCACGGCGGGGACCGGGTCCTGCCAGATCAGCGTCTCCCTGGGGACGAGCGGTCCGAGGTAGCGCTGGACCGGGCCCATGTCGAGGTGCGTCAGCTTGAACCACGCCCGGGCGAACACGTCCGCGAGGTGGTCCGGGTGCTCCAGGAAGCGTCGCGAGATCGGCTCGTATACCGGGTCCGACCGCAGCGCGAGGTCCGTCGTCAGGATCGTCGGGGCGTGGGTCGTCGACGGGTCGTGGGCGTCCGGCACGGTGCCGGCCCCGCCGCCGTCGCGGGGGATCCACTGCCACAGACCGGCGGGGCTCAGCTCCAGGTCCCACTCGTAGCCGAACAGGGTCTCGAAGAAGCTGTTGTCCCATCTCGTCGGGGTGGGTGTCCACGTACCCTCGAGCCCGCTGGTGATGGCGTCCGTGCCCCTTCCGGTACCGTAGCTGCTCTTCCAGCCCAAGCCCTGCTCCTCAAGGGTGGCGCCCTCGGGTCCGGGGCCGAGGTGGGCGTCCGGGCCGGCCGCGCCGTGGGTCTTGCCGAATGTGTGGCCGCCCGCGATGAGCGCGACGGTCTCCTCGTCGTTCATCCCCATGCGCCGGAACGTCTCGCGGATCTCCCGGGCGGCGGCGAGCGGGTCCGGGACGGTGTTCGGCCCCTCCGGGTTGACGTAGATGAGGCCCATCTGGACCGCGGCCAGAGGGTTCTCCAGCTCCCGGACGCCGCTGTGACGTTCGTCGCCGAGCCAGGCGCGCTCGGGACCCCAGTAGACGTCCTCGTCGGGCTCCCAGACGTCCTCCCGGCCGCCGGCGAAGCCGAAGGTCGTGAAGCCCATCGTCTCCAGGGCGCGGTTGCCCGCGAAGATCATCAGGTCGGCCCAGGAAATCTTGCGGCCGAACTTCTTCTTCACCGGCCAGAGCAGCCGGCGCGCCTTGTCGAGGTTGCGATTGTCCGGCCAGCTGTTCAGCGGCGCGAAACGCTGCATGCCGGCGCCCGCGCCACCGCGGCCGTCGTCGATGCGGTACGTACCCGCACTGTGCCACACCATCCGGATCATGAGCGGCCCGTAGTGGCCGAAGTCGGCCGGCCACCACTCCTGCGACGTCGTCAGCACCTCGTCGACGTCCCGCGCCAGGGCGTCGAGGTCGAGCGTCCGGAACTCCGCGGCGTAGTCGAAATCCTCGCCCATGGGGTCGGCCACGGCGGGGTGTTTCCGGAGAATCGCCAGGTTGAGCCGGTGCGGCCACCAGTCGCGGGTGCTCGCGCCGCCCCTCGCGTGGCTGCGGTGCCCGGCCGAGGCAGAGAGGCCGAGGCCGCCCGCGCCCCGGACGTTCGTCTCGCCGACAACGGCGTTCGGACTGTCGTCCACGGGACTCCTCCTTCCGGGAACAGCGGTCGCCAGGCCACTCAGATGTCCAGCGCTCGGCGCACGGCCGGCGCGTTCCGCCGGGAGACCGGCACCATCTCGTTCGCCCGGTCGTCCATGACCAGAGACAGCTCGCCCTTGGGCCCGCGCTCTATCTCCCGGATGCGGCTGAGGTTGACCACATACCGGCGGTGCACCCGCAGGAAGCCGACATCCGCCAGCTCACCTTCGAGCTTGTCCAGACTCAAAGAGGCGGCTCGCAATCGCCCCTGATCGGTGGAGAGCCACACATCGTTTCCCTGCGATTCGGCGAAGGAGACTTCCGGCAGCCGCAGCAGAACCATCCGGTTGTCGCGCATCGCGACCAGTCGGCGCGGCTGCGCCCGAGGGTGCGCGGCCTCCTCGGCCTGGGGCAACTGCGCCCCGTCGGAGGCACCGAACGAGACCAGGGTCCCGATCACATGTCCGGACGAGAAGACGGGTCGGATGCTGATCGATGTCGGCTCGTCGGCGAGGTGGGCGAAGATCTGCGTCGAGCCGACCCAGTCAGGATTGTGGGCTGCCTGCCTGGTGGCATACCGGGCGGCTGTGATCAGTTCGGGCAGTCCTGGGCTCCATCGCAGTGTGGGGTCGACCGCCGGGGTGCGAGCCGGGACGCCCAGGAGCACGCTTGCCATGTCGTCGGCGATCACCACCTTGCCCGCGGCGTCCACCGCTGCGAGCGCCGCACCGGAGCGTGCCCTGGCCTGGGTGTAGGCCGCGACCAATTCGGCACCGCTGTCCCGGGCGCGCCTCTTCAGCGGGTACTGGGTCATGGTGGCCGCGTTCGCCAGCCAGCTTTCCGTGGACGCGGGAAGCGGGCGGCGCCAGCAGCAGATGTTCAGGACCGCGATCGGTTCTCTGGTCACCACGTCGCGCACCGCGATGCCCGCGCCGACCCAGTTGTGGAGCGTCTGACACCAGTGCTCCGCGCCCCTGATCGGTACCGGGCCGTGCGCCTCGAGCGCCGTGCCCATGCCGTTCGTACCGACCGCGCACTCGGACCAGCAGAACCAGGGCGCCAGATTGGAGTCGCCCGCTCTGGCGAGCGTGGCTTGATCACCCCACTCGGCCAGGATCCGGCCGGTGGCGTCGGTGACAGTGACGACGCCACCGAGGTTGCCCACTTCATGTGCCACGGAGGCAGCACGAAAACCCAGCTCAGCGAAGACGACATCGTGCTCGGGCGTATGGCTGGGCTCCGCGACGGCCACCGGAGCCTCGGTGAGGTGAGGATCGACCCGGTACTGCTCTCGGCAGCGATGCCAGGAGATCGCCACCAGGGGCCGGACATCCGGAACCTGATCCTCGCCCTGCACGAACCGTTCCCACGCCGCGAGCACGGTGCCGCCGGCCAGGTTCGCCGCGCCGGGCTCAAGCCGATGTGCATCCCTCATGGTTCAGAACCGCCCTTGGTCCATCCCCAACGCCCGACGGCGTGCGGGCTGTCCGCGCCGGTCGCCCCTCGTCGCGGCCGGACCTGTGGCGGACTGGGCCCCGCGTCGCGCGTCGTCCCGCTTCGTCACTCGTTCCAGGCTGTGTCACAGGCCTGCACTCCCCACCCTAGGTACCGTTGCCGGCCTGCGCACGTCCCTCTCCAGGCCGCGTGCGCGAAATGCCATTTCCGGGCCGGCCCTGGACAGCGCACCCGCGAGCGAGGTGCGCGGCGCACGGCAGGCGTCCCCCCGGTTGATCGGCGCTCGGAGCCATTCCGCGGGCTCGCTGTCGTGGATGTCTGGCTGCCGCGGACTCAGCCCCCGCTATGAGCGCAATCCCCGCCTCACCACATAGGACACGGTCTGAGATGCAGCGGTCTGCCTCGCACCATGTCTGCGCTCGGTGACTTGTCCGGCCGACCACCATCGCCCGACCACTCCGCGCCGCCTGGATCAGCCGACGGTGGACCCGGCCAAGCCGATGCCCTTGATCAGTCTGCGAGATCTCTTACCCGCGTGGCCTCTCGTTCTGCGGCGCGGAGCTCGTTCCTGAGTCAGTTGTGGACAAGGAACCGAGGAAGGCGAGCGCATCGGCCGAAGGCGTACCGGGCTCGGCATGATGGACCACAAGAAGCAGGCCGTCGGTGCCGGCAATCGCAAGCTTTTCGCGGCGCAGATCGAGCTCACCGACCTGCGGGTGCATCAGCCGAGTGGTGGCCGATTCCCCGCGGCGAACGTCGTGACGGGCCCACAGCTGCCGGAAGCGCTCGCTCTTCAACGACAGCTCCCCGATGAGCTGGGCCAGCCTCGGGTCGTCCGTGTCGCCGCCGGCCGCGGCGCGTAGCTGCGCGACGACGCCCGCCGTGCCTTTTTCCCAGTCGATGTGCAGTTCACGGGCGACGGGGTCGGTGAACAAGGCCTTGAGACGGTTGACGCCGGGTGCCATATGCGGCGAGACGGCGGCAGCCATCCGATTCGCGGCCAGAATGTCGGTGCACCTGTTCTGGACGAAGGCGGGCACGGTGAGTGTGTCCAACAGCATCGCGATGCCGTCGGGCACCCGCTCTGCACGCGGGACGGACCGTCGGCGGCGGGGCCTGGGCCGGGCGAGCTCCATGACATGGGCGGTGCTGTCGGCGTCGAGTTTCAGCACCTCGGCGAGTGCCTCGATGACCTGGATCGAGGGATTGCGATCCCGGCCGCGCTCCAGGCGCAGGTAGTAGTCGGCACTGATGCCCGCCAGCATGGCGACTTCCTCGCGGCGCAGCCCGGGAACCCGTCGCAGGCCCGCCCCGGGCAGTCCGACCTCCTCGGGCCGCACGAGTTCACGGCGCGCGCGCAGGAACTCACCGAGGGCGTTGCGGTTGTCTTCTGTGTCCACTATCCGACGGTAAACCTGCCCGGGCTCCGCCTGCGGGGGCCCTGTCACTACCAGGAACAGCGGGGCCCTACCTGGCCGCTCGGCGCCGTCGCACGCTCGTGACCGTCTCCGATGGCGTCGGGCATCGGATAGTTCCCAGCAAGGAGCATGACGTGACGCAGCGCACATGGTTCATCACCGGTGTCAACAGCGGCTTCGGTCGGCGCATGACCGAGCAGTTGCTTGAGCGTGGCGACCGGGTGTTCGGCACAGTCCGCAGGCCCGGATCCGTCGACGACCTCACCGCCAAGTACGGCGACACGTTCCGGGTGGATCACCTCGACGTCACCGACACCCCGGCCGTGAAGGAGGTGGTCACCCGTGCGTTCACCGAAGTCGGACGGATCGACGTGATCGTCAACAACGCCGGCTACGGCCTGTTCGGCGCGGCCGAGGAAGTCACCGACGAACAGATCGTCCGCATTCTCGACACCAATCTGGTGGGTTCGATCCAGGTCACCCGGGCCGCCCTGCCGCACCTGCGCGCCCAGGGCGGAGGTCGGATCATCCAGGTCTCCACCTACGGCGGACAGGCCACCAACCCGGGCGCCTGTATGTACCACGCCAGCAAGTGGGGCATCGAAGGCTTCATGGAGTCCACCGCCAAGGACGTCGCCCCGTTCAATATCGGCGTCACCATCGTCGAACCCGGCGGCGCGCGAACCGAATTCCGCTACAGCAGTCTGCAGATGGCGACGCCGATGCCGGAATACGACACTTCACCGGCCGCCATGACCCGTGGCGCCCAGGACCGCAGTCGCCCCTCGCTGGGCGACCCCGGTCTGATGGCCACCCGCATCATCGACAGCGTTGAGCAGTCCCCCGCCCCCCGGCGGCTGGTCCTGGGCAGCGATTCCTACCGTTTCCTCCAGGCGGCCCTGTCCGAGCGGCTGGCCGAGGTCGAGGCCCAGCGCGACACCGCCGGCCAGTCTGACATCACCGAAGAGGACTGAAATGTCTCATGCACCCCCACTGCCCGCGGAGCCCCTGGGCAGGGCGGGCAATGCCGACCTCACCGCTCCCGGCCGGCCAGGGAGACGGCCAACGGACAGCCCGGCCAGAAGGACCGCCTTCGGTCGGCGGGCGACCACAGCGTCTGCCGTCCGAGGATGTGCTGTCCCACCGGTGGAGCCTCCGGCATCGACCTGCATGTGCGGCATCGGTGGCGGCTCCGTCGTCAACGTCGCATCCGTCCACGCGCACTCACCCGGCCCGGTGTGTTTCCCTGCGCGTCAGCCAAGGCCGACATGCTCGGCCTGACCCGAACCATGCCCTGGAGCTCGCCGCCGACAGTATTCGAGTCAACGCAGTGTGCCCCGGCTACGTACGTACGCGTCCCGTCATCAGCCAGTACGAGCAGCGTCCCGACTCAGCCGATGCCTGGGCGCGCCTCAACGCCGCTCAGCCCCTCGGCCGGATCGCCGAACCCGAGGAAAGAGCCAGTGTCGTGTCCTTTCTGGCCTCCCCCTGCCAGCCGGAAGATATCCTTCGGTCCCCGGCGTGCCGGCCCACCGCGAGGGCCGGACCCGACGGCCGTCCGCCACCTGCCACCGGCATCCCGCTACCGGTGCTCGGGGTTTTCGTAGTCGCGGCGGCAGCCGGCGTCCCAGGCGGTGCGCTGGTTGCCGTAGGCGGGGATGCCGCCCAGGTCCTTCAGCGCCCGGGCCAGGTGCAGCAGGTTCCAGGTCATGAAGGTGGTGTTGCGGTTGGTGAAGTCGTTCTCCGGGCCGCCCGAGCCGGGATCGAGGTAGGAGGGGCCGGGGCCGGCCTCGCCGATCCAGCCGGCGTCCGCCTGGGGCGGGATGGTGTAGCCCAGGTGCTGGAGGCTGTAGAGGACGTTCATGGCGCAGTGCTTGACGCCGTCCTCGTTGCCCGTGATCAGGCAGCCGCCGACCCGGCCGTAGTAGGCGTACTGGCCTGCTTCGTTGAGCAGGCTGGAGCAGGCGTAAAGGCGTTCGATCACCCGCTTCATCACCGAGCTGTTGTCGCCCAGCCAGATCGGGCCGGCCAGCACGAGGATGTCGGCCGCCAGGACCTGCCGGTACAGATCGGGCCAGGCGTCCCGCTCCCAACCGTGTTCCGTCATGTCGGGCCACACTCCGGTGGCGATGTCGTGGTCGACCGCCCGCACGACGTCGACGTGCACGCCCTGCGCGTCCAGGATGGCGGTGCTCCGGTCGATCAGACCCTCGGTGTTGCTCGTCTCCGGCGAGCGCTTCAAAGTGCAGTTGAACACCAGAGCACGCAGGTCGTCGTACCGAGCCGGCGGCGCGTCGGTAGCGGGCGACGAAGTAGTCACGCAGTCCTCCCGGAGCCCTGCCGCCACGCGGCGCGCGGCGACTCGTGCACTGCGCCCAGCCTGCGGGTCGACCGCGGCAGCCGCCACCGCAACACCTCCGAACGGTTCCGGCGTTCCGCGCCCCTCGGCCGGCTGCCGACGAGTGGCCGGGTCCGATGGCCGTGCCTACGTTCGTCTCATGGGCACCGAAGACGCGAGCGGGTCGCAGAACACGGCAGCAGTGGATGACGTCGCGCACCTGTTGGTGCGTTGTCTGCGGGCCGAAGGCGTGGAGTACGTCTTCGGCATCCCCGGCGAGGAGAACATCCGCTTCGTCGACGCGCTGAACGGCTCCGGGATCCGGTACATCCTGGTACGTCATGAACAGGCCGCCTCGTTCATGGCGGAGATCTACGGGCGACTGACCGGCCGGGCCGGAGTGTGCTCGGCCACCCTGGGACCCGGCGCGATCAACCTGCTGCTCGGCACCGCGGACGCCATGACCAACAGCTCCCCCATGGTCGCCCTGGCCGCCCAGGGCTCCCTGCGCCGTACCCACAAGGAGTCGCACCAGGTCATCGACCTCGTGTCGATGTTCGCTCCCGTCACCCAGTGGGCGGCCCGCGTCGACTGCCCCGACGCCGTGCCGGAGATGACCCGCAAGGCGTTCAAGACCGCGCAGAGCGAGCGCCCCGGCGCCGTGTTCCTGGCCGTGCCGGAGGACGTCGAGGCCGCACGTCCCGCGCAGCCCCTTGCCCCTCTGCAGATCGACACGGTGCGCGCCGACGCCCCCTCGCCCACCCAGGTCGCGCGAGCGGTCGAGGTGCTTGCCGCGGCTCGCCACCCCGTCGTGCTGGCAGGGCACGGGGCCGCCAGGGCTCGGGCCTCGGCCGCCCTGGTGCGGTTCGCCGAACGGCTGAACATCCCGGTCGCGACCACCTTCCACGGCAAGGGCGTCTTTCCCGACGACCATCCCAACGCCCTCGGCGCGGTCGGCTTCATGCGCCACGACTACGGCAACTTCGGCTTCGACACCGCCGACGTGCTGGTCTGCGTGGGCTACGAGATCCAGGAGTTCGACCCCGTCAAGATCAATCCGAACGGCGACAAACGAATCGTTCACGTGCACCGCTTCCCCGCCGAGGTGGACGCCCGCTACCCGGTCGCCGTGGGAGTCGAAGGCGACCCCTCACAGGCACTCGACGCACTCGCGGCAGCCCTGCCCGAAGGACTCGCCTACGACTTGGGAAACAGCGAGAAGATCCGCACACTGCTCGACGAAGAACTCCAGTACGGGCGCGACAACGACGCGTTCCCCGTCGTACCGCAGCGCGTGGTCACCGATGTCCGCACCGCCCTGGACCGCCACGACATCGTGCTCGCCGACACCGGCGCCGGAAAGATGTGGATGTCCCGCCTCTACCCCACCTACGAACCGGACACCTGCCTGGTCTCCAACGGCCTGTCCACGATGGGGTTCGCACTGCCGGGCGCCATCGCCGCCAAGCTGGCCCGGCCGGAACGGCGCGTCCTGGCGATGATGGGGGACGGCTCGTTCCTGATGAACTCCCAGGAACTGGAGACGGCCGTCCGTGAACGCGTCCCGCTGGTCGTCCTGGTCCTCGTGGACGAGGAATACGGCCTGATCACCTGGAAGATGGAACTCGAACTCGGCCGCCACAGCCACACCCGGTTCACCAACCCGGACCTGGTCGCCTACGCCGAAAGCTTCGGCGCACGCGGCTACCGGATCGAGACCGCCGACCAACTGCTGCCCACACTGCGCCGCGCCCTCGACGACAACTCCGTCTCCGTGATCGCCTGCCCCGTCGACTACTCCGAGAACCTGCGCCTGACCGACAGACTGGGCAGTCTCCACGGCCCGTTCTGAACTGACGGGCTCAGAACCCGGAGGTCGCGGTCTTCGTCCTTCTGAGGACCGCTTTCGGTTGTCCGCCTTGTACAAACCCTGCAGAGGTCAGTCACCCACCAGCCGGGGCATCACCCCTTCCTGCTCGTCCAGATGCCGGCCCCTGGATGCCGGTCCGTAAGCGCCATCGCTTCCCAAGCTGCCGCAACGCACTCCTTCACGCGCCGCGCGAAGATCCGGCGGCGCATCCGGCAGCGCCTGCTCGGCCCAGATGGTCTTTCCGATCGGCGACTGGCGGGTGCCCCAGCCCTGGGTGAGCTGGGCCACGAGAAGGAGTCCGCGGCCACCCTCGTCGAAGAGGCGGGCACGGCGCAGGTGAGGAGCTGTGTTGCTCGCGCGCAGGCCGGGCAGGCCGAGCAGCCGCGCCGACCGGGCGTAGGGCGGCGCGGGCGACGGTGCGGGGGGCGGTGCGAGCGGGTCGCCGGTGTCCGCCCTGCGGAGCCTGGTGAGGCGGTTGAGGTCGCCGTCGTTCAGTACGCAGAAGACCAGCGGGGCCGGTCCGGTGAGGTGAAATCCGGCAGGCGGTTTCCGGCGCGCGGCGCGAGGGCACCCGTGCCAGGCTCGAAAGGCGGGCAGGGAATCCGGCGGTAGAAGGCGAGCAGGACGTGGCGGTGTCCGACGAGCAGCAGCCGCCGTCGCCCTGCCGCCCGGCGCCGTGCCCGGCGCGAACATGAAGGAGGTCGGGCCATGACCGACAGCGGCGCCGACGACGCGACCCGCAGGGCCCGGCGGGACCCCGGCCGCCGGAACCTGCTGTCCGGTCCGCAGCCGGACGTGGCGGGTGCGGCAGGTTACCCGGACAGCCCGCCGCGCATGGGCTTCTTCACCGACACCACCGTCTGCATCGGCTGCAAGGCGTGTGAGGTGGCCTGCAAGGAGTGGAACGCGGTCCCGGAGGACGGCCTCGAACTGACCGGCATGTCCTACGACAACACCCAGGGGCTGGGCGCCGACACCTGGCGCCACGTGGCCTTCATCGAACAGCGCAAGCCGCTCGCCGTCCAGGAGCCCGGGGTCGCCCACGACGACGTCGACGTGTTCGCCGCGGCCCGCGGCCTCGGCACCTCCGCCGCGTCTCCCGGTCCCGGGGCATCGGCCCCCGCTCCCGGCACCGGCACCGCGCCGGCGGGCGCACCGGCCGGTGAGATCTCCCCGGTCTCCCCGGACGGGCGCACCGAACTGCGCTGGCTGATGGCCTCCGACGTGTGCAAGCACTGCACCCACGCGGCCTGTCTCGACGTCTGCCCCACCGGCTCGCTGTTCCGTACCGAGTTCGGCACCGTCGTCGTCCAGGAGGACATCTGCAACGGCTGCGGCTACTGCGTGCCCGCCTGCCCCTACGGCGTGATCGACCAGCGCAAGGACGACGGACGGGTGTGGAAGTGCACCCTGTGCTACGACCGGCTCGGCGTCGGCATGGAACCGGCCTGTGCGAAGGCGTGCCCGACCGACTCCATCCAGTTCGGGCCCCTGGACGAGCTGCGCGAGCGGGCGGCCGAGCGGGTCGGCCGACTGCACGCGGCGGGCGTCGCCGACGCCCGGCTGTACGGCGAGGACCCCGGCGACGGGGTCGGTGGCGACGGCGCGTTCTTCCTGCTCCTCGACGAGCCGGAGGTGTACGGCCTGCCCCCGGACCCGGTGGTCACCACCCGGGACCTGCCGGACATGTGGCGGCACGCGGCGCTGGCCGCGGTCTCGCTCGTGGCGCTCGCCGCCGGCAGTTTCGTGCGCGTCGGCCCGAGGAGGCGGCGATGAGCGGTTCCGACGTGACCCGCGACGGCGTCCAGGGGGCCCGGCCCGGCCGGAACGCCGTCACCGGCGGGTACGGACGGCGCCGGAAGAAGGGGAAGGGGCGCGGCGAGCGGAGCATGGTGCCGGACGCCGAGTTCTCCTCGTACTACGGCAAACCGATCCTGAACAAGCCCACCTGGAAGCCGCTGGACATCGCCGGTTACCTGTACCTGGGCGGGCTCGCGGGCAGTTCCTCGCTGCTGGCCGCCGGTGGGCAGCTGACCGGCCGTCCCGCGCTGGCGCGGGCCGCGAAGCTGGCGGCGACGGGCGGGATCTCGCTGTCGCTGGCCGCCCTCGTCCACGACCTGGGGCGCCCGGCACGTTTCCTCAACATGCTGCGCGTCCTGAAGCCGACCTCGCCGATGAGCGTCGGCTCCTGGCTGCTGGCCGGGTACGCCCCGCTGACCATGGCGGCCGCGGCGAGCGACGTCGCGAACCGGTACCGGCCGGTGGGCGCGGCCGCCACGGCGTCGGCCGCCGTCCTGGGACCGGCGGTCGTCACCTACACGGCCGTGCTGCTCGCGGACACCGCCGTGCCGTCCTGGCACGCGGGCTACCGTGAGCTGCCCTTCGTCTTCGCGGGCTCCGGCGCGACCGCGGCGGCCGGGCTGGCGCTGCTGGCGGCGCCGCCCGCACAGACCGGACCCGCCCGGCGGCTGGCGGCCCTGGGCGCCGCCCTGGAACTGGGCTGCTTCCAGCTGATGAAGCACCGGATGGGCGGCCTGCTCTCCGAGCCGTACGAACAGGGCCGCGCGCACACCCTGCTGCGCACGTCGGAACTCCTCACGGCGGGCGGCGCGGCCCTGGCGGCCCTCGGCGGCCGACGACCGCACCGCGCCCTCGCGGCGGTGGCGGGTGCGGCTCTGCTGACCGGCTCGGCGGCCCTGCGCTTCGGCGTGTTCCACGCGGGCGTCGCCTCGGCCGAGGACCCGAAGTACACGGTCGTACCGCAGCGCGAGCGGCTGAACGCGAAAGCAGCGGAAGGCTAGGGTGGTTTCGGTGGGACCGCCACGGGTACTCCGGCGCAACGGCGGACACGCGCGGCAGGCTGTCCGCCGCCGCCGGGGCACGGAACGGGAGGAGTGAACCATGGGCGTCCGCACCTGGATCGACTCCTGGCCGGTCTACCGCCAGCTCACCGGCACCGACCCGCTGGGCCGCGGCGCCGCCGCGAAGAGCGGGCGCAGCGCCCGGCTGACCCCGCGGGTGGCGAGCGCGGAGCGGGTGGTGAAGTCGGTCTGCCCCTACTGCGCGGTCGGCTGCGGCCAGAACGTGTACGTGGAGAACGGCAAGGTCACCCAGATCGAGGGCGACCCCGACTCACCGGTCTCCCGCGGCCGCCTCTGCCCCAAGGGCTCGGCCAGCCTCCAGCTGACCACCGGCGACTCCCGCGAGCACCGGGTCCTCTACCGGCGCCCGCACGGCACCGCCTGGGAGCACCTGGACCTCGACACCGCGATGGACATGATCGCCGACCGGGTCATCGCGTCCCGCCGGGCCGGCTGGCAGTGGGAGGTCGACGAGACCCGTACCCGGCGCACCCTCGGCATCGCCAGCCTCGGCGGGGCCACCCTCGACAACGAGGAGAACTACCTCCTCAAGAAGCTGTACACGGCGCTCGGCGCGATCCAGATCGAGAACCAGGCGCGTGTTTGACACTCCTCCACCGTTCCCAGTCTGGGAACCTCGTTCGGACGCGGCGGCGCGACCACCTTCCAGCAGGACCTGCAGCACTCGGACTGCATCGTCATCCAGGGCTCGAACATGGCCGAGTGCCATCCGGTCGGGTTCCAGTGGGTGATGGAGGCGAAGGCGCGCGGCGCCAAGCTGATCCACGTCGACCCGCGGTTCACCCGCACCAGCGCGCTGGCGGACCTCCACGTCCCGCTGCGCGCGGGCACGGACATCGCCTTCCTCGGCGGGATCATCAACCACGTCCTGGAACAGGAGAAGTACTTCCGGGACTACGTCGTCGCGTACACCAACGCGCCCGTGATCCTCGGCGAGGACTTCCGGGACACCGAGGACCTGGACGGCGTCTTCTCCGGCCTGGACCCCGACAGCCGCTCCTACGACAACGCCAGCTGGCAGTACGAGGGCATGGAGATGCAGGCCGCGTCCGGTGAGCGCGACCAGGAGTACGACGAGCGCACCGGCGGCGGCAGTTCGGTGTCCGAGGCGGCGCGCGGCGAGGCGCACGGCTCCGGCGGCGCCGACATCGGCGAGGGCGAGCCCGAGCGGGACGAGACGCTCACCCACCCGCGCTGCGTCCTCCAGGTGCTCAAACGGCACTTCGCCCGCTACACCCCCGAGACGGTCGAGCAGATCTGCGGGGTCCCGCAGGACGTCTTCCGCCAGGTGTGCGAGCTGGTCACGGAGAACTCCGGACGGGACCGGACGACGGCCTTCGCCTACGCGGTCGGCTGGACCCAGCACACCGTCGGCGTGCAGTACATCCGGGCCGCCGCCATCCTGCAGACCCTGCTCGGCAACATCGGCCGGCCCGGCGGCGGCATCCTCGCGCTGCGCGGCCACGCGTCCATCCAGGGCTCCACCGACATCCCCACCCTGTTCAACCTGCTGCCCGGCTACCTCCCGATGCCGCACGCCCACCAGCAGCAGGACCTGGACACCTACGTCGAGGCGGAGGCGGCCCGCAAGGGGTACTGGGGCAACATGCGCTCCTACCTGGTGAGCCTGCTCAAGGCGTACTGGGGCGAGGCGGCCACCCCTCAGAACGACTTCTGCTTCGACTACCTGCCGCGCCTGACCGGCTCCCACTCCACCTACGAGACGACCATGGCCCAGCTGGAAGGCGTCTGCACGGGCTACTTCCTGGTCGGCGAGAACCCCGCCGTCGGCAACGCCAACTCCAAGCTGATGCGCCTCGGCATGGCCAACCTGGACTGGCTGGTGGTCCGTGACTTCTCCCTGATCGAGTCGGCGACCTGGTGGCAGGACGGCCCCGAGATCGAGACCGGGGAGCTGCGCACCGAGGACATCCGCACCGAGGTGTTCTTCCTGCCGGCCGCCGCGCACACCGAGAAGGACGGCAGCTTCACCAACACCCAGCGCCTGCTCCAGTGGCACCACCAGGCCGTCGAACCGCCCGGGGACTGCCGCAGCGATCTGTGGTTCGCCTTCCACCTCGGCCGGATCATCCGCGCGAAGCTGGCCGGCTCCACCGACCCCATGGACCAGCCGGTGCTGGACCTGACCTGGGACTACCCGACCAAGGGCGCGTCGGCCGAACCCGACGCGGAGGCCGTCCTCGCCGAGATCAACGGCCGCGACGCCGAGGGCAACCCGCTCGCCTCCTACGAGCAGCTCAAGGCCGACGGCTCCACGGCCTGCGGCTGCTGGATCTACTGCGGGGTCTACGCCGACGGCGTCAACCAGGCGGCCCGGCGCAAGCCCGGCAGGGAACAGAACTGGGTCGCCAACGAATGGGCCTGGGCCTGGCCCGCCAACCGGCGCATCCTCTACAACCGCGCCTCGGCAGACCCGGACGGCAGGCCGTGGAGCGAGCGCAAGGCCCTGGTGTGGTGGGACGAGGAACAGGCGAAGTGGGTCGGCCACGACGTCCCCGACTTCACCGCCGACAAGTCGCCGCAGCACCGCCCGCCGCCCGGCGCGACGGCCGCCGACGCCCTCTCGGGCACCGACCCGTTCATCATGCAGGCCGACGGCAAGGCCTGGCTGTACGTGCCCTCGGGCCTCACCGACGGTCCGCTGCCCACCCACTACGAGCCGCAGGACTCGCCGTTCCCCAACCTGCTCTACCGTCAGCAGCGCAATCCTGTACGGCAGTTGCTGCCCCCGCACCCCGACAACCGCTACCAGCCCAGCGGCACCGAGCCCGGCTCGGAGGTGTTCCCGTACGTGGCCACCACCTACCGGCTCACCGAGCACCACACCGCGGGCGGCATGTCCCGCTGGCAGCCCTATCTGGCCGAGCTGCAACCGGAGTTCTTCTGCGAGGTGTCGCCCGAACTCGCCGCCGAGCGCGGCCTGGAGCACACCGGCTGGGCGACGATCGTCAGCGCCCGCGGTGTGGTCGAGGCCCGGGTGCTGGTCACCGACCGGATGGCCCCGCTGACCGTGCAGGGCCGCCGGCTCCACCAGGTCGGCCTGCCCTACCACTGGGGCCCCAACGGCTACAGCACCGGGGACGCCGCCAACGAACTGCTGCACCTGTCCCTCGACCCCAACACGCACATCCAGGAGACCAAGGCCTTCGCCGTCGACATCCGCCCCGGCCGACGCCCGCGCGGCCCGGCCTCCCTGGCGCTGGTGCGCTCCTATCGCGCCCGTGCGGGCATCGACGACCGCACAGGCACGGAGCCGTGATCACCTGAGGACGAGCGAGTGGTCCCCGCGCGGCACCAGTTCCCCGATCACCGGCGCTCCCGGCACCTCCCCGGCGACCAGCAGTCCGCCGGAGGTCTGGGCGTCGGCCAGCAGCAGCCGGGTGTCGGCGCCGGTGTCCCCGAAGTCGGTGTACGGCGCCACCCACTCCAGGTTGCGCCGGGTGCCGCCGCTGACGTACCCGTCGCGGACCGCCTCGCGGGCGCCCTCCAGGTAGGGCACCGCGGCGGTGTCGAGCACGGCGGTCACGTCCGAGGCGCGAGCCAGCTTGTGCAGATGGCCGAGCAGACCGAACCCGGTGACGTCGGTGGCGCAGCTCGCCCCGGCGGCCAGCGCGGCGGCGGATGCGTCCCGGTTCAGGGCCGTCATCGTGGCGACGGCCTGCTCGAACCGCTCGCCGGTCGCCTTGTGCCGGTTGTTCAGCACACCCACGCCGAGCGGTTTGGTCAGCGACAGCGGCAGGCCGGGCCGCCCGGTGTCGTTGCGCAGCAGCCGCGCCGGGTCCGCGACGCCGGTGACCGCCATGCCGTACTTGGGCTCGGGGTCGTCCACGCTGTGCCCGCCGCCGACGTGGCAGCCCGCCTCGGTCGCCACGTCCAGGCCGCCGCGCAGCACCTCACGGGCCAGCTCGAACGGCAGCCGGTCGCGGGGCCAGCCGAGCAGGTTGACCGCGATCAGGGGGCGGCCGCCCATCGCGTACACGTCGGACAGCGCGTTGGCGGCGGCGATCCGTCCCCAGTCGTAGGGGTCGTCGACGACCGGCGTGAAGAAGTCGGCGGTGCACACCACGGCCGTCCCCTCCGCCCCGGGCACGGTGACCACGGCCGCGTCGTCGCCGGTGGCGAGGCCCACCAGCAGCGGACCGCCGGTGCCGGTGAGGGAGGGCGCGGTCAGCCCGCTGACGACCTCCTCCAGCTCGCCGGGCGGGATCTTGCAGGCGCAGCCGCCACCGTGGGCGAACTGCGTGAGCCGCACGGACGTCCGGCGGGTCGCTGGTGTCATACCGGTCTCCTGGGGAACTAGCGTGGCGGTCGGTGGAGGCGTGTGGGTGCCTGGTGGCCCTCCCGGTCTTCAAAACCGAGGTGCCCGAGGATCTCGGGCAGGCGGGTTCGATTCCCGTCCGCCTCCGTCCCCTACCAGTACCGATAGAAAACTCGGCCAAACGCGGGCCTAACGCAGACGACTCACAACCACTACCC